>JBKPEY010000397.1:0-4935 GCA_046744405.1 Actinomycetota bacterium | reverse complement strand
CGCGGCTGCCGGAGCGGGTGGACGCTGTCATGGACAGTGTCGGTGCAGCCACCTGGTCACATTCGATCAATGTGTTGAAGCCGGGTGGCACGCTGGTGATCTGTGGCGCCACCTCCGGCGACAATCCGGCCAAAGCTGAGCTGACGAAGATCTTTTTCAAGCCGCTTCGGGTGATCGGGTCTGTGATGGGCACACGGGAGGAGCTGACCTCCCTTGCTCAGATGCTGGTAGCCACCGGCGTACGGCCGCAGATCGACCGCATACTTCCGTTGACCGATGCCGCGGCCGGCTTTGCAGCCATGATCGCCGGTGATCATTTCGGCAAGATCATCTTTGAGCCCTGATGCTGAGCGCCGTCGAGCCTATTGCCGAAAGTGGTTGACACGACAGGCGCCTCGCCGATTTTGATGTCGTCTCTGACCACTTTCTTGGGAAAGTTCTACTCGTCTTCCTCGTCATCCAGACGGGCGAGCCAGGTTGCCAGACGCTCGACGGGAATCTCGAACTCGGGATTGAGGTCGACGAACGTACGCAGCTGATCCGCGAGCCAGGCAAGCGTCACTTCTTCTTCACCCCGCCGTGCCTGGAGCTCCTCGATACCCCGATCAGTGAAATACATGAACTCACCCGTCAGGCGAAGGCAGCCTCCAACAGGGCTCGTTGCTGCTGCAGGTGAACACTCGCCGATCCGACCGACGGTGCGGAGGATTCCGGTCGGGTCACCTTGGTAAGCCGCCACGTTCGACTGGGCTCGGTTTCTGCAAGTCGCGGCGGCAAGTTGAGTGCCATAAAAGGCCAGGCGCCCTGATTGAGCGGCTCATCTTGTACCCAGCGCACCTCTTCGACGTTGTCGAAACGCTTCAGTTGCTTGACGATGTCCCTCACCGGCAGGGGGTAAAGCCGTTCCAGGGCAATGATCGCGACCTCGCCGTCCTTGCCAGCCTTGTTGCGAGCGTTCACCAGATCCCACCGGATCTTGCCACTGCACAGCAGCACGAGCTTGACCTGACTTGGGTCCTCGATCGTTGGGTCGCCTGCCACGGGTTTCCACGAGCCCTGAGTGAAGTCGGACGGGTCGGAGACGGCGAGCTTATTGCGCAGCATCGACTTCGGCGTCATAACAATCAGCGGGCGGTGCAGCTCGCCGAGCGCCTGCTGCCGCAGCATGTGAAAGTAGTTCGCCGGGGTCGACGGCTGAGCAACCGTTAACGCGTCCTCCGCTGCCAGCTGCAGGAAGCGTTCAAGGCGAGCGGAGGAGTGATCCGGCCCCTGCCCCTCATAGCCGTGTGGCAACAGCAGCACGACCCCCGATTGCTGGGTCCACTTGGCCTGACCGGAGACGATGAACTCATCGATGATGGTCTGGGCGCCATTGCCGAAGTCGCCGAACTGCGCTTCCCAGAGAACGAGTGCCTCCGGACTCGCTACCGAATAGCCGTATTCAAAACCCATGGCCGCGTACTCGCTGAGCAACGTGTCGAAAACGTGGAACTTGCCCTGGTTCTCGTCCAGGTGCTTCAGCGGCACCCAGGATTCGCCGGTCTTGCGGTCGACGATGGAAGCGAAGCGCTGCACGAACGTGCCGCGGCGCGTGTCCTGACCTGTCAGCCGGACGGTACGGCCCTCCAGGAGCAATGAGCCAAAAGCCAAGATTTCGGCTGTGGCCCAGTCGATCGGTCCTTGGGTGATCGCTGATGCTCGGCGTTGCAGCTGGGGCATGACCTTCGGATGGACCGTAAAGCCCTCCGGGAACGTCGTATGTGCGTCGGCGATCTTCTTGAGACTCTCCATGGAGATCGCGGTGCCATGCTTGGCGGCTGACTTCTTCGGATACGCCGGGACCCGGCTGTACTCGAGATCCCTAGGCGCTTGTCCGGTACCGCGGACCTCCTTGAAGACGCTTTCCAGCCGCTCCTGGAAGCGCGTCATGACCTTCTCGGCATCTTCGACGGTGATATCGCCGCGCCCGATCAGGGCCTCGGTGTAGAGCTTGCGGACAGACCGCTTCTTCTCGATCAGGTCATACATCCGCGGCTGGGTGAAGCTCGGATCATCGCCCTCGTTGTGACCGCGCCGGCGGTAGCAGATGAGGTCGATGACGACGTCCTTGTTGAACTCCTGCCGGAAGGCGAAAGCCAATCGTGCTACCCGGATGCATGCCTCGGGATCGTCACCGTTCACGTGGAAGATCGGCGCTTGGATCATCCGAGCCACGTCGGTGCAGTACATCGAGGAGCGCGACTCGGTCGGCGAGGTAGTGAAGCCGACCTGGTTGTTGACGACGATGTGAATGGTGCCGCCGGTTCGATAGCCGCGTAGCTGGCTGAGGTTGAGAGTCTCAGCGACCACGCCCTGGCCCGCGAATGCCGCATCACCGTGCATCAGCACCGGCAGAACTGGGAACTCGGCTCCGCGGTCGAGAATGTCTTGCTTGGCTCGGGCGATACCTTCCAGCACCGGATTCACCGCTTCGAGGTGACTGGGGTTGGCCGCCACCGACGTTTTGATCGTGGCGCCGCTCAGGGCGGTGAACTTGCCCTCAGATCCGAGGTGGTACTTGACGTCTCCAGAACCTTGGACCGTCCGCGGGTCCAGATTGCCCTCGAACTCACGGAAGATCTGCTCGTACGACTTGCCGACGATGTTGGTCAATACATTGAGACGGCCCCGGTGCGGCATGCCCATGCAGACTTCCTCCAGGCCTGCTTCCGCGGCCTGCTCACACACCTCATCCAACAAGACGATCGCCGACTCGCCACCTTCCAGCGAGAACCGCTTCTGGCCGACGAACTTGGTCTGCAAGAACGTCTCGAAGATCTCGGCCTCGTTGAGCTTGTCCAAGATCCGCAGGTGCTCATCGCGGGGGAGGGACTCGTGTGGCCGCTCCACCCGATCCTGGATCCACTTGCGCTGCACGGGCTCTTGGATGTGCATGTACTCCATGCCAATGGTCCGGCAGTAAGAGTCGCGCAGGATGCCCAAGATCTTCCGCATCTTCATTCGGCCCTGGCCGCCGGCGAAGGATCCGGTCGCGAACTCCCGGTCCAGGTCCCACAGCGTCAGGCCATGCGACTGCACATCAAGATCATGATGCCGGCGCTGCCGGTACTCCAGGGGATCCGTGTCAGCCATCAGGTGCCCACGCACCCGGTAGGCGTTGATCAATTCCATGATCCGTGCCTGCTTGGGGATCTGATCCTCATGATCAGTGCTGATGTCATGCGCCCAGCGAATCGGCTCGTACGGGACGCGCAGCGCGCCGAAAATGTCGTCGTAGAAGCCGTCCTCGCCAAGTAGCAAGGCGTGCAGCCGCGCTAGGTACTCACCAGACTGCGCTCCCTGGATGACGCGATGGTCATAGGTCGAGGTCAGCGTCATGATCTTGGAGACGCTCATGTCGCTGAGCCGGTCAGGATCAGATCCCTGGAACTCAGGCGGATATTCCATGGAGCCGACGCCAATGATGGCGCCCTGACCCTGCATCAGGCGCGGTACCGAGTGGCTAGTTCCGATCGTGCCCGGGTTCGTCAGCGTGATGGTGGTTCCGGCGAAATCCTCCAGTGTCAGCTGGCCGGCTCGGGCTTTCTTCACCAGTTGCTCATACGCAGACCAGAACTGCGCGAAGTCGAGCGTCTCGCAGCTCTTGATACTTGGCACCAGCAGTTGGCGGGTGCCGTCCTCTTTCGGAAGATCGATGGCGAGACCCAAATTGACATGGGCCGGCACGATCAGCGTCGGCTTGCCGTCGATGACGTCGTAAGCGTTGTTCATGGCCGGCATGCTCTTGAGCGCCTGGACCATGGCATAGCCAATGATGTGGGTGTAGGAGACTTTGCCGCCGCGAGCCCGACGCAGGTGGTTGTTGATCACCACGCGCTGGTCGATAAGCAGCTTGACTGGAAGCGCGCGAACGCTGGTCGCGGTCGGCACCGCCAAAGAGATGTCCATGTTCTTCGCGGTACGTGCTGGTGCGCCGCGCAGCGTGGTCTTAGCAGGCTCCGCGAGGGTGACGCTTGGCCGATCATCGGGGCTTGCCGGATCGGCTGGAACGCCGCCACGTGCACCGGGCGCGCTCGGCCTGATCTCCTTGGTTGGCGCCGGCTTCTCAACCGTCGGCGTGCGACGCGACGTCGCAGGCTGCTGGTTTGGCTGGGCGTCCGGCGCTGCCTGGGCGGGCGCCGGTGCGGGACCAGCGTTCGTCACCCTCGGCTCACTCTGCTCAGCTACTGGCTCGGCCGCACGTCTGGGCTGTGGTCGCTGCTCCACGCTGGCGCCACCATTGCCGTCGCCGCTGGCTGGGGCGCCATGGGTCTTGAAGTACTCCGCCCAGGTTTCGTCCACCGAGTTCGGATCTGCGGTGTACTGCTCGTACATCTCCTCGAGCAGCCAGTCATTGGCACCAAAGTCGGCTTCTGCGGGCGCGCTGGTCGATGATTGGTCGGGCACGATGGCCACTGTCGCCTTCTTCCTCATCCGTACTATTCGCGGCTAACCGCCTTTGGCCTACTCCCGGCACGGTCCTAGCAGGCGTTAACTAGGCTACCCACGCTTGTAGACCAGCTGGCTACTGGTTGCGCGACACACCTGGTCACCGTGGCGTTTCGAATCAGTCGCGATGGGTGTAGGCGGACCTATTCATGACCGCCGCGCCAAGCAGGCGCCAAGCCAGCCAGCAGGCCTCGACGGTGAAGGCCACCAGAGCGATGTTGCGAATGGCCGTGACTATGGTCGCGATGATGACCATCGCATGACCCTCACGACCGAGGTAGCTGTCATAGAACAAGGGATAGACGAGTTGAGTCAGCAGCGCGAGACCTAGGAGTTGCCCGGCCATCCGGTTGATCGCGGGCTTCTCCTGCGGAGTGGCGTACGGCCGAAACATTAGAAGCGCCGCCATCGGACCGCCCAGCCAGAGCAGATACTGCGGGCTCAAAG
>JBKPEY010000417.1:0-6515 GCA_046744405.1 Actinomycetota bacterium | reverse complement strand
CGCTCGCCGCGTGAGTTGATCAACAGACCGCCCTCGCCGCGTACCGCCTCACTGACAAGCGGCAATTGGCCGCGGGCACCTGGGCCGAGGTAGAGCACGGTGGGATGAAACTGAATGAACTCGATGTCGCGAAGTCGGGCTCCAGCACGCAGGGCGGCAGCGACACCATCTCCGGTGGAGACCGGTGGATTGGTGGTGACCGCGTAAATCTGACCGATACCGCCGGTAGCCAGCACCACCGCCCGGGCGTGCACCGCACCGACGCCGCCGCGCGTGCCCTCCCCGAGCACGTGCAGCGTCACTCCAGCTATCGCCGGTTTCTCACCCGGCTCGACCTCGGCTGGAATGAGATCGAGGACCAGCGCGTGTTCGACGATCTCGATGCCTTGATCGGCAGTGACTGCCGCTATCAGGGCGCGTTCGATCTCAGCACCCGTGGCGTCACCACCTGCGTGCGCAATGCGATGGCGCATATGGCCGCCCTCGCGGGTCAGCTCCAACCTTCCGGCAAGATCACGATCGAACTCCGCACCGCGTTGGATCAGCTTGGCCACCTCATCGGGACCTTCGGTGACTAGCACCCGTACGGCCTTTTCGACGCACAGACCAGCGCCGGCAATCAAGGTGTCGTCGATGTGCTGCTGAACGGTGTCGCCCTCGGCCTGCACCCAGGCGATGCCGCCCTGCGCCCAGTGGGTCGAACCCGCGGAAACCTCATCCTTTGTGACGATCATGATCGTGCCGAGGTCACGGCATTCCAGCGCAGCAGTCAAACCGGCTATGCCGGATCCGATCACAACAATGTCCACCTCGCGGATCCAGCCAGGCGGCTCTGCTGCAAGCCGCTGTGGCAGCGACGGCAAGGGCGGTAGAGCAGGGAAGGAAGGTTGTGGATTCGCCTGGACGGGGCTGATGGCCATCGACCGACCATCAGGCACCATAGGCCCATGCTCCCGCATTCGCCAGAGGGTGGGACAACGCCCCCTGCGCGGGGGTCGCGCTCGTGGTTCGACGCCTGGATGGAGTCTGCGTACGGGGCGGAGGGCTTTTGGCGCCTGCACAGTCCCGAGGTCCATTTCCGAACTGCGGCAGCAAGTGGGCCGATGATCGCCCAGATGCTTGCGACCCTGGTCGATCGCCAGGAGGGCGTTCGCAGCGTGATCGACGTCGGGGCCGGTAACGGTGCACTACTGGAAGAGTTGTCGGCGATCAGACCAGAGCTGCACCTGGTTGGAATTGATCTGCGAAGCAGGCCTGCTGATCTGCCAGAACAGATCGACTGGGCGCAGGATCTGTGGGACGTACGGTATGGGTGCTGGACCAGCGGTGAGGCGCGAGCCGTGCTGGTTGATCCCGAGCCGGTGATGATCATTTGCTGCGAGTGGCTGGATGACTTGCCCTGCCCAGTTGTCACCCGGCACTCCGACGGCTGGCGCGAGGTGATCATCAACGACGATGGCCTGGAACAGGCGGGACCGCGGCTGGACGATGAGCAACTCGCCTGGGCGGACCGGTGGTGGCCGGGCGGTGATCGCGCCGAGATCGGTCTTACCCGGGACGTGGCATGGAGTGAGCTGATCAAAATGATCGTGCAACGCGGTGGCTGTGCTTTGATGATCGACTATGGCCACACCTCGGAGCGTCGCCCGGTCACTGGCTCACTCGCTGCGTACCGGGATGGTCGTGCGTTGGAGCCGGTAGCTGGGTCTGCGGTGAATCTCACCGCGCATGTTGCGATCGACGCCGTACGAGCGGCGGGTGAAGCGATGGGGGCGACCACGACTTTCTGTGGCCTACAAAGCGAGCTGGCGCCAGACCTGCTGCAACTGGATACTCACCCCGATCCACTGGTTGATCTTGGTTGGCGCAGCCAGCATGCCGCGCTGAGCTCACAGTACGTTTGGGGCTCCCATTGGTGGTTACTGCAGTGTTAGATTGCTCGCTCCGCTCGCGGTGCGGATCGCGCTGGAAGCCGCCGTCTTCGTCGCATCTGGTGAAACGGCTTCCAACAAGTAGCTCCCTCCCTTCCCGCGGGCCGTTCCACCATCTGCTCCTGCAGATCGGCGCCGCGCGATCCGCAGGGCTAGGCCGCTGGCATCGGCCGAAGTCTGCACAGGTTGCGTACGGTCTGCCTAGGTTGCAATCTGTGCAGAGCGTGTGCAACCCGCGTGTACGTAGGTTTCGTCAGTGGGTCGGCGAGTGATGAGCCACCAGCAGCTCCGGGTGTTGGTGGGGTCGCTCGCGCCAGGCGTGCTGCCGTCCACACACCCAGCCAAGCTCCCGGCCGGGACGATCCTGATGAACCTCGGCCCGGAACATCCCAGTAATGCAGGCCTGATCGAGCTCCAGCTGTGGACCGAGGCCGATGTGATCATCACGGCCCGTGTCGTCGTCGGTGCCATGCATCGGGGTGCCGAGAAGCTGTTCGAGGTACGCGACTATCGGCAGATCTTGATGTTGGCCGATCGCCATGATTGGCAGGCTCCGTTCTTCGGCGAGCTAGCCGTGGCACTAGCGTGCGAGCAGATGATGGGCCTCGCGGTACCTGAACGTGCCGTCTGGCTGCGCACCCTGTTAGCTGAGCACACCCGCATCCTCAGCCACTCTGGGTTCCTTGGCTATGTGGCGCATCGGATGGGCGCCGATGCTGGACTTCGGCGCTTGCGGGAGGAGCTACGAACTCAAACGCTGCGGCTGACCGGCAACCGGATTCATCCTATGGCCACCCGAATTGGCGGCCTGTCGGTCGACCCTGATGACGCGTGGTTAGGCGCCGAACGCCAGGTGGCGGAGCTGGCAGCCCAGGTAGCTCAGGCAATGCTGAACATGATCGACTCACCAGAGTTCGCCGATCTGACAAGCGGTGTTGCCCTGCTGGATGCAGACACGATTCGACAGTTCGGCGTCAGCGGTCCGGCGGCACGTGCCAGTGGTGTCGAGCTTGATCTGCGGCTGCAGCGGCCGTATCTGGCCTACCGGGAGCTCGGCGAATTGATCACTCCTCCGGCACGGCGCTTGGCCGATGCCCAGTCCAGGCTCGGTGTGCTTGCCGAGGAAGTCGTCGTAAGCGCGTCGTTGATCCTCGCGTGTATCGACCGGCTGATCGGCCAACCTGGCGCGGTATCGGTAAGGCTCGGCAAGATCATTCGCATTCCGGAGGGCCAGGCGTACGTCGCGATCGAGGCACCCCTTGGTATCGCCGGCGTGTTTTTGGTTTCCCGTGGCGAGAAGACGCCGTGGCGGCTCAAGCTGAGGACACCGTCGTTCAACAACATCTCCAGCCTAGAGCGGCTGCTGGTGGGCGTACACACGGAGGCCCTGGAGGCGGCCCTGGCCTCGATCGGCTACGTGGTCGGCGACGTAGACAAATGATGCGTGCGCTAGGCCGGCTGGCGATCTGCCTCGTAGTTGGGCAGGGCCATATCTATGATTTTGATATCGGCCACAGCCGGGGGCGATCCCGAGCCAATCTCATCCTCGCCTGACAGCTCCTGCCAGACGAAATCATGTCCGACCAGTATGCGACGCGGCATGTGGTGAACTTCCGCCTCAGATCCCTCACTAGATGTGATGACTTCCGGCTCCTGCTCCGGCACGGCATCCCGCAGCACAGAGATCACCTCGTCGCGGTACGCGACCTCACCTTTCAAGAACGCCAGATCCTGGTTGAGCGTCGCCATTTCCTGGCGCTGCTGGGCAATTCGTGTCCGCTGCCTCTCGATCACCTTGCCTGCATCGGCGATGCGCATGCTCAAGGCATCGACCACCGCGGCGTTGCGGGTGCGCTCCTCGGTCAGCCTCACACCATGCTCTCGTGCGGCCTGAAGCATCGCCTGGGCATGCGCGTGTCGGGCGGCATTCAGGTCGCGCCAGGCAAAGGCGCATGCCACTAATGCGGCTGTGATCGCGACGGCGACCCCTAGCCGCGCAAGCCAGAGGGATCCGGAAGCGACAGCCATGGCACCTACCGTGCCGGCGATCAGGACAACTTCGGAAATGCGCTGCAGCGGCGAGGGCTTGAGCCGGCGGCTTGCGTATGGCTGCGAAGTCACGGTCGAAACCATAGGGCCCGGTTGCCTGGCAGCCGGGGATTTCAAGGCTCAATCGCGAGTGTCTGCTTCCAGGCCGTCGCCTTCGCCAGCGTCAGCGCCCTCGTCCGGCTCGGTGGGCACCTTGCAGGCCCGCTCCAGCAGCAAGCCCATGATGCACAGGACGATCCCCGCCACGATCGCGACGGCCGACCGGATCACCCGATCCCGCGGAGCCGCCGCATCCAGCCGCGTCAAAAACATCAGCGCGAAGCCGAAGTAGCCGCCTGCCACTAAGGCACCACCCAGGGCCGACGCTTTGCCGAGGACCAGGAAAGCAACGGCACGCTGGGGTTCCATCCGCTCATGGCGTACCTGAATCCGCTGATGGGTCGCGTACGCCAGGACTCCGACCAGCGCTGCTACCAAGATCAAACCGATAGGCGCCGTCCAGGGCACCTCAGGCGGGATCAGGTCAAAGGCGTTTGCCGTCACCACGATTAGCCAGCCCCCGAGCCCACCAAAGATGGCCGCAACGACTAGAGCGCGGAACGGGGTCAGATTGACCGAGCCGCCGCTAGGTTCGACAGACAAGCTCGCCGATCCTCAATCTCGATCGATGACAAGATCATCCCGCCGGACGACACCGGAGGAGTCCGCCTTGCCGAGCAAATCGCCGATGGCTCCCTTGCCGATGATCTCCGCAGTGGGGTCGACCTCATACCAGGGCACCAATACGAAGGCGCGTTCATGCGCCAGCGGATGGGGCAGTCGCAGGTCCTCTTGATCAACCACGGCATTCCCGACCATGATCAAATCGACATCGAGGGTGCGCGGCGCCCAGCGCCCGCCATCGCGGGTCCGGCCGAAGGCGTCTTCGATTGCAAATGCCCGCTCCACCAGAGTTCGAGGCTCGAGGGTGGTTTCGGCGATCACCACGATGTTGAGAAACTCCGGACTATCAGACGGGCCCCCGATCGGCTTCGTCTCATATACCGATGAGGCGTCTACCACGATCACATCGGGAGTGTCCCGCAGAGCGTCGACGGCACCTTGTACGTTGCCGAGCCGATCGCCAAGATTTGATCCGATGGAGTAGACAACCTTGCGCAGCGGCTTCATACCGCTCAAGGTGTCCGCATCAATGGCATGAGGATTGGGGCTACTCACGTCGTTCTACTCCTTGTCAGCGTGACCGCCACATCGGCAATGTCAACCGGCATTGGCGCTTGGGGCTTGTGCACGGTGACTTCGACGCACTGGATGGCGTCATAGCGTAGGCACGTTAATGCGATTCTGTCGGCCAGGGCCTCGATCAGGTTCAGCGGGTCCCGCTCGATATCGGCAGCGACCGCCTGCGCCAAGGCGCCGTAATCGATCGTCTGTCCAAGATCATCACTGCTGGCTGCCCCCGAAAGATCCAGTGTGCAGGTCACGTCGACCACAAATCGTTGGCCATGCTGGCGCTCGGAGCTGAACACACCGTGATGGCCGAAGGCGGTAATTCCAGTCAGGCTGATCCGATCGTGGCCAACCTCGAGAGGTCGGCGCTCGGCGTCAACGACTGTCTGTGCCGCCATGTCACCTCCTGACCCATGCGACCCTATCCGACCCGGCCAATTCCAGACAGGCCTTCTTTCACCAGGTTCACCCGTCCTGAGCTCGCCGAGGCGGACGAGCGAGCGGCTGCCATCGGCTCAGCCGGCATGCTGTTTGAGGAGCCGCTCTGCCACGGCAATGGCATCGCGGCTGGCCCTTGCCGAATGCACCCGAACGCCCCACACCCGTTGCAGCGCGAGCACCGTAGTAAGCGCGGTGGTCGCATCATCGCGCTGCTTGGCGGGCCGTGGACTGCCGTCGGGGCTAGCGAGCAGCCGGCCAAGAAAAGTCTTGCGGGATACGCCGACGACGAGCGGGCGGCCGAGCACGTCGAACTCATCCAGCCGATCAAGCAGCTGCCAGTTGTGTTCGGCCGTTTTGGCGAACCCGAAACCGGGATCGATGATCACCTTGTCGGGTGCAATCCCTGCACGGTCGACCTCCTCGAGTTGAGTGCCCAACTCGGCAATGACATCGCTCACCACGTCGGAGTACGAGGCCTTACTTTGCATGTCCTCGGAGTGGCCCCGCCAGTGCATGCAGATGTACGCAACATTGGATTCGGCGATCAGGCGCAGCATCGCCGGATCAGCTCTGCCGCCAGAGACATCGTTCACCAGGCGAACCCCGGCAGCTATGGCCTGCTCTGCAACCGTCGTACGCATCGTGTCTACGCTGACGCAGGCACCTGCGGTTGCCAGCTCACGAATGACGGGCAATACCCGACGAAGTTCCACAGCGACCTCCGGGCGAGTTGCGCCGGGCCGGGTTGATTCACCTCCGACGTCGATGATGTCGGCCCCGTCGCTGAGCAGCTGCATGCCGTGTGCGATCGCTGCATTTGGCTCGAGCCATTGCCCGCCGTCGGAGAACGAATCCGGCGTCACA
>JBKPEY010000186.1:0-4112 GCA_046744405.1 Actinomycetota bacterium | reverse complement strand
GATGGTGCCGAACAAGGGGGAAACCCTGAACAGCCAACATGGGTGCATCGCCGCTTGGCCGAAGCCGCGAAGATCATTCGGGGCGAGCATCACGACGCGCGTATCGGAGCGGGCTGTCGCTATTGTCCCTTCCGCACTAGTTGCCCAGCGCAGCCGGTTGGTCAGCAGGTGGTGAAATGACCGTTCACACCCTCATTCCACCAGCGCAGCGGATTCGACTGGAGAGCCCCGCGGAGCTGATCGATGCTCTGGGCATCTCCTTCTCCACCCAGCAACTGGAGGCCATTACTGCGCCACTCGAACCGGGCGTGATCATCGCGGGTGCAGGATCGGGCAAGACCACCGTAATGGCGGCTCGCGTCGTGTGGCTGGTCGGAACCGGCGTTGTGCGGCCCGAAGAAGTGCTTGGTCTGACCTGCACTCGAAAGGCAGCCGCCGAGCTCTCTCAACGCGTACGCAACGCGCTGCTGCGTGCCGGAGTGATCGCTGATCGCGGAGTCGATGAATCCGGCGAACAGTTGATCATGACCTACGACGCCTTCGCCGCTCGGCTGGTAGCTGAACACGGGTTGCGGCTGGGGTTTGAGGCAGATCCGACCTTGATCAGCGGAGCCACCCGATATCGGCTGGCATCGCGGGTTGTGAAGGCTGCAGCCGGGCCATTCGAATTCATCTCACGGCTCCGGCCGGCCACCGTGACAGAGCGAGTTCTCAGGCTCGACGCTGATCTCCAGCAGCACATGGTTGCTGTGGACGATCTTGACGGACACGCCCGTGACCTGTTGCTCGGCCTGGCGTCGGCACCGCCCAACAATCGAGGCAACACCTACGCCGACGTCAAAAAGGCGATCATTGCCTGCCAGGAGCGTCTCGAACTGGCAAGCCTGGTACGCGACTATCAGGGCTTGAAATCTCGCCTCGGACTGGTTGAGTTCGCCGATCAGATGGCTATCGCGGCGCGATTGGCTACTGAGGTTCCCCAGGTGTCCAGCTCACTGCGTGCGGCCTTCCGGGTCGTTCTGCTTGATGAGTACCAAGACACCTCGGCAGCGCAAGCGATCATGCTGCGCGGGCTGTTCTCCGGACCGACGCCGAGCGATGGTCGTGGACACCCGGTCACTGCCGTCGGTGATCCCTTCCAGGCGATCTATGGCTGGCGAGGTGCGGCAGCGAGCAACATCATGACCTTCGCCGAGGACTTTTCGCGTGCCGACGGCCGGCCTGCTTCCAGCTATGCGCTGACGGTCAACCGGCGCAGCCGACGAACCATCTTAGATGTTGCCAATGTGCTCAGTCGGCCGCTTCGAACTGAAGCGGACTCAACGATGGCGGCTCGTCCTACCCCGTTGGCCCTGGATGCTGTCGGACTGCTGCAGGCTCCGGCCGGAATTGGGGCTGGCCAGGTGCGTGCGGCGACATTTGCTACCTGGCCAGAGGAGATCTGCTGGATTGGGGACCAAATCGCCGGGCTGAAGGAACGCGGTGAGTTGCCGCGCTGGGCAGATGTGGCTGTGTTGACCCGCCGCAATGCCGACATTGCGCCGTTGTACGCCGAGCTGACGTCTCGTGATGTGCCGGTGGAAATCGTCGGGCTTGGCGGTCTGCTGCATTTACCCGAAATCATGGATATCACCGCAACCTTGCGGCTTATCGATGACGTTACGGCCAATCCGGACCTGATCAGACTGCTAACCGGGCCTCGCTGGCGGGTCGGGCCACGTGATCTTGGCCTGCTCGGTAGGCGGGCCCGCGAGCTGGCTCGCGCCGCGACTGGACGAGTTCAGCAGAGCGAGCATGAGCCGTCAAATGCCGCGGTTCTCAGCTCTTTGGAACAAGCCGTCGCCGAGGTCGACCCAACAGAGGTGGTCAGTCTGCTCGATGCTCTCGACAGCCCTGGAGAGGCGGCGTACTCAGCCGAAGCCCGAGAGCGCTTCGCTCAGCTCTCTGCTGAGTTGGCATGGCTGCGACGACACGGCGACGAGCCGGTGCTCGACCTCACTCGTCGAATCATCACCTCGATCGGCCTGGACGTTGAGGTGATGGCCACACCTGAGTTCGCGCGCACCGCGCGACGTGATCAACTTGGAGCGTTTCTCGACGCGGTCGCCGCGTACGTCGATGTCGACGGCGATGCCTCGTTGTCCGGCCTTCTTGGCTATCTGCAGGCAGAAAGTGACCAGGGCGCCGGACTCGAACAAGCTGTGCCATCCGACCGTGAGGCAGTCAAGCTGCTGACCGTTCATAAAGCGAAAGGCTTGGAGTGGGAGGCGGTCTTCCTTCCGGCTCTGATGAAGGGAGTCTTTCCCAGTGACCGAGTCACCGATAACTGGGTGCTGAACCCAGCCGTCTTACCCGCAGACTTGCGTGGGGACGCTGGATCGATTCCGCAGCTCAGCGAGGCAACCAACGCTGGAATGGGGGAGTACAAACAGCAGCTCAACACACAGCAGCTGCTGTCCGAAGATCGACTTGCTTATGTCGCTGTGACCCGCGCAAAGCGGCTGCTCGTTGGCACCGGCCACTCCTGGCGGGCCGATCTCAGCAATCCCCGAGCTGCTTCGACTTACCTTCTGGCGATCATCGATGAGGCAATCCGGCAGGACCAGCTGCTCGCCGAGGCTCAACCCCCAGGGTCAGAAAATCCGTTGGTGACCGAGGTACCTCCGCAGCCCTGGCCTGTGCCCCTGGATCCTGAGGCTCAGGCGAGACGGCAGGATGCCGCATGGGATGTGGAGCGGGCGCGGCGTCGCTTCGCCGCACTCGGCCAATACTCTGATCCAGAGAGCGAGCCGTTGTTGCTCGATGATCATGAAATCGTCGCAGGTTGGGACGCTGACATCGACAGGTTGCTGACCGAGGCGGCTGAGTCGCGGTCTGGCGATCAGCTGGTCGAGCTGCCCACTCAGCTGTCCACGACTGCGGTGTTGAGGCTGCATGATGATCCGGAAACCTTCGCCGCGGATCTGGCGCGGCCGATGCCTCGACAGCCTTCGCGATCTGCCCGCTTCGGCACTCGCTTCCATCATTGGGTGGAGCGCTATTTCAGCGCCCAGCTACCCAATGGCGGGCTAGGCCAGCAGCAGCTACTTGATCTTGATGACTTGCCGAACCGGGCAGACTCGGGCACTCACGACGAACAGGAGCTCCGCGAGCTCTGCGAGGCCTTTGCGGCTGGGCGATTTGGCAGCACCGTCCCGTACGCGATCGAAGCGGCATTCAGCATTTGGATCGGCGGCCGGCTGATCCGTGGCAGGATCGATGCCGTTTACTCCCAGCCCACCCCGTCTACATCCGGGCAGGCGCGATTCCAGGTATTGGACTGGAAGACCGGCCGCACCGAGAGCGCAGATCCGCTGCAGCTTGCTATCTACCGACTGGCCTGGGCTGAGGCGCAGGGCCTTGCTGAAGAGGAAATCGACGCGATTTTCTATCACGTACGCAGCGATGAGATCGTGCGGCCGAATGAGCTGCCGAACCGAGAGGCGATTGAATCAATCCTGAGTGCTCGGGTTCAGCCGTTACCCTGATCTCATGATCGACTGGGCGATCGCGAGCGACCTTGATCGCGTCGACCACCACCGCCGATCACCGGAGTGGGTCGCTGGGCTATGGCGCGACGAGAACGCGAAACTGCTCAAGCTCGACGCCGAATCTCGATTCACCACCAACGCTGGTGGCAGCAAGCTGCGGATGACGAAGCCCTTTGTGGCCTACGACAGCCAGCGCCACCGGCTGCTCGGACTGCTCAATGGCGAGCCGATCTTCGCCGTCGAGACGCTGACCGAAGGCGAGGTGCACGATTTTCGCGAGGTTGGCTTCCAGCTCACCGACAATGAGCGCGACATCGCAGCCACTGCCGCAGCGCTGACACATTGGCATCGACTGGAGCCGCAATGCCCGAGATGCGGAGGCCCGACGATTGTCCTGAACGGCGGCTTCGTCCGGCACTGCGAAGCATGCGGTCAAGATCACTTCCCGCGCACCGATCCTGCGGTGATCGTTGCAGTCATCGATTCCGATGATCGCCTGCTTCTCGGTGGCCAAGGGGCGTGGGGCAATCGGGTCTCGGTGCTGGCTGGCTTTGTGGAGGCTGGTGAGTCGCTCGAGCAGGC
>JBKPEY010000583.1:0-1745 GCA_046744405.1 Actinomycetota bacterium | reverse complement strand
TCCAGCGATGACGACAAGAACTACATGCTCACCGAGCTGGACAAGGTTGTCGATGAGTCCAAGCTCACTCGGCGCAAGGTGATCGGTCGCAGCCTGCTCGCCGCGCTGGCGACGATCTTGTTGCCCATGATCGTCGGCCTGGCCGATCTTGGTCCGTGGCCGACGAAGAAAAAGCGTGCGGAGACCATCGAGCGGACAATCTGGGCGCCGGGGGTGCGCGTCGTCAATGACATCACCTTCGAGCCGATCAAGCCAGAGGACGTCGAGATCGGCCAGCTGATCAACGCCGAGCCGGCGAACCTGCAAGATCTCGAGGGTGCCGAATTTCAGATAGAAAAGGCGAAGGCCGCTGCGATCGTTGTCCGGATGGATCCCAACACCATTACTATTCCGCCCTCGCGCCAGGGCTGGAACATCGGCGGGATCCTTTGCTACTCCAAGATATGCACTCACGTTGGCTGCCCGATCAGCCTGTGGGAGCAGCAGACCCACCACTTGCTGTGCCCCTGTCACCAGTCGACTTTCGACCTTGGCGACGCCGGAAAAGTGGTCTTCGGCCCGGCAGCCCGTCCCTTACCGCAGCTGCCTATTATGTTGGATGCCGAAGGATACATCGTTGCCCAGCGTGACTTCCTCGTTCCAACCGGACCGAGCTTCTTCGAACGGGATTCCCGTCATGACTCCCCGTAATGATTGCAAGGTAGGCGATAACTGATGGCTCAGCCTGCGACCACGGTTCCCGACGACAGCTCGGTCCAGCCCGAGACCCCCAAAAAGGAGCTTGGGCCGGTTTTCAAGGTTGCCAGCGGCCCCACCAAGTGGCTCGATGACCGGATCGGAGTTGCCGGGCTCAGCCGTCCGTTCTTTCGCAAGGTCTTCCCGGACCACTGGTCCTTCCTTCTCGGTGAGATCGCGCTCTATTCCTTCATCGTCTTGATTTTGAGCGGCATCTTCCTGACCATCTGGTTCAAGCCGTCGATGTCTGAGATCGAATATCAGGGCAGCTACGAGCTGTTGCGAGGGCTTCGGATGTCGGAAGCGTACGCCTCGACTCTTAGCCTTTCATTCGACATTCGCGGCGGTCTGTTGTTGCGGCAGATGCACCACTGGGCGGCTGCGGTCTTCGTCGCCGCAATGCTTACCCACAGCTTGCGCATTTTCTTCACCGGCGCGTTCCGCAAGCCGCGTGAGATCAACTGGCTGATCGGCGTAGCCATGCTCGCCCTCGGCATCATCAACGGCTTCACCGGCTACTCACTGCCGGACGATCTGCTGTCGGGCACCGGCCTGCGGTTCGTTGACGGTCTGATCCGGGCGATCCCGCTGATCGGAACCTGGGCCGAGTTCTTCGTTTTTGCTGGTGAATTCCCCGGCGAGCTGATCATCCCTCGGCTCTACATGGTGCACATCTTGCTGGTACCTGCGCTGCTCCTTGGGCTGATCGCAGCTCACTTGGCGTTGGTCGTCTACCACAAGCACACCCAGTACCCCGGCGCCGGCCGCGTCCAGGGCAATGTCGTGGGTTATCCGGTCTTCCCCGTGTATGCCGCCAAGGCCGGCGGGTTCTTCTTGATCGTCTTCGGTGTCCTCACACTGATGGGTGCGACGATGCAGATCAATCCCGTCTGGGTTTTCGGCCCGTACAACCCAGCCGAGATCACCGCAGGCTCACAGCCTGACTGGTACATGGGTTTTGTCGAGGGCGGTATTCGCATCATGCCGAACTGGGAATGGCACATCGGATC
>JBKPEY010000083.1:0-1160 GCA_046744405.1 Actinomycetota bacterium | reverse complement strand
GCTATTGGCTATCGAGCGGCTGAGCTGCTTTTTGACGAAATCGCAGCCATGGACCGCGACGAATCTCACGATCACGAGCAGATTCGCTTTACTCCCGAGTTGGTGGTACGCCGCTCCAGTGCCAAGAGCCGCAATCTTTCTGAGGTTGTTGGCGCCTGAGACGCTGTTGACGGCCAATCCGCTCGCCGTCAGGCTTGACCTGTGGCTGAGCAACCGCTCAGTGCCCGACGTCGGGTCGTGACGCTCATCGCGATGTGCGTTGCCCAAGGCATGATCCTGCTCGACAACACCATCGTGAACGTTGCCCTGCCCTCGATCCAGCGTGAGCTCGACGTGGATCCGGGCAACCTGATTTGGGTCGTCAACGCCTACGTCCTCGCCCTCGCCTCTCTGATCATGGTCGGTGGGACCCTGGGTGATCGGTACGGCCGCAAGCGAGTGTTTCTTGTCGGGCTGGTGATCTTTACCGCAATGTCTGCCGCCTGCGCCCTGTCCCCGAACGAGTCGGCACTCATCGCCGCTCGGGCCGCGCAAGGCGTCGGTGCCGCCCTCGTTGCACCCCTCAGCCTGTCGATCTTGGCTGACGCCTACCCACCGGAGCGTCGCACTACTGCCATCGGAATCTGGGCCGCTGCTGCCGGGTTGGGGTTCGGTGCCGGACCGGTCGTTGGCGGCATCCTGGTCGAACTGTTCTCCTGGTCGGCGGTGTTCTGGGTGAACGTACCGGTCGGGATCATCGGGATAGTCCTCGTGATCACCGGTGTCCGCGAGTCGCGCAACCCCAATGCCCGCAAGCTGGACCTACCTGGTGCTGTACTGGTCGCAGCCGGCCTCTGCGTCCTGACCTTCGCGATCGTCGAATCCGAGCACATCGGCTGGACCTCACCGACCATGATCGCGTTGCTCGCAGCCGCAGGCCTGCTGCTGGGGTCCTTCCTTGTGTTGGAGTCCAGAGTTCCTGAGCCGATGGTGCCGCTCGGGCTGTTCCGGGATTCCCGGTTCACGGTGTCCTGCGGGGTCTACGCGATCATGTACCTCGCGCTGGCTTCGACCTTCTTCTTCGTCACGCTGTTCTTCCAGAACGTGGAGGGGTGGTCGGCGCTTGAGGTGGGCTTGTCCTGGTTGATCATGAATACGCCATTCCTCATCGCATCAACGCT
>JBKPEY010000265.1:0-1568 GCA_046744405.1 Actinomycetota bacterium | reverse complement strand
GCGCTCGCTGAGCTCGGCAGGCAGGTACTGCTCGTCGATTTCGACCCGCAGGGTTCGTTGTCAGTCGGCCTCGGGGTCAATCCACATACCTTGCCGGCCAGCATTTACAACTTGCTGATGGGCCAGGACATCTCGATTGATGAGGTGATCGGCCAGACCAATGTCCCCGGACTAGACATCCTGCCCAGCAACATCGATTTGTCGGCGGCTGAGATTCAGCTCGTCTCCGAGGTGGCGCGAGAGCAGACGCTGCTCCGGCTGCTCGAGGCGGTACGGAGTCGCTACGACGTGATCTTGATCGACTGTGCCCCCTCGCTTGGCCTGCTGACGATCAACGCATTAACTGCTGCCGACCGAGTGATCATGCCGCTGGAATGCGAATTCTTCGCATTGCGCGGCATAGCGCTACTTACCGACACCATTGCCAAGGTGCAGGATCGGTTGAACCAACAGTTAGAAATCTTGGGCATCTTAGGCACTATGTACGACCCGCGCACGCTGCACTGTCGTGAGGTGCTCGAGCGGGTCGTCCAGGCGTTTGATGATCAGGTCTTCCACACCGTCATCCGCCGCACTGTGAAGTTTCCGGAGACGACCGTGGCGGGTGAGCCGATCACCACTTACGCCCCAACATCAGGCGGAGCCGAGGCGTACCGGACCCTGGCTCGTGAGGTGCTCGCCCGATGTCGAGTGGCCTAAGCGGAGGCCTGGCCGATACGGAGTCGACCGCCCGACGCGGTTCTGGCCGAGTTCGCCACGAGGACAAGATCACCGTCTATGTCAGTGCTGCTGAGCTCATCGCGCTCGAACACGCTCGGCTGATGCTGCGGGCTCGGCACGGTATGGCCGTCGATCGAGGCCGGATTGTGCGCGAGGCGATCGCTGCAATGCTTGCTGATCTTGAGACGAACGCCGACGACTCGGAGCTGGTCCGCCGGCTGTCGGCATCGTGACTCTCCAGGTGTCGGACGAGGCAGAGCAGCAGACCGGTCTTCCAGACGGCGTCGGCTTGCCGCCCAACGGCGGAGCTTTCCAGGTGCATCTGGACAACTTCGATGGTCCGTTCGATCTGCTCCTTCAGCTGATCTCTCGGCACAAGATGGACATCACCGAGGTCGCGTTGTCGCAGGTAACTGATGAGTTCATTGCCCACATCAAAGCGGCAGGCAGTGCCTGGGACCTGGATCAGACCAGCCAATTCGTCCTCGTTGCGGCGACGCTTCTCGACCTCAAGGCCGCCCGGCTCATTCCTTCCGGAGAGGTGGAGGATCCGGAGGACTTGGCCTTGTTGGAGGCTCGAGATCTGCTGTTCGCGCGATTGCTGCAGTATCGCGCCTTCCAGCGCGTCGCCAGCTATTTCGCTGCGACTTTAGAGACCGAGGGTCGGCGATTCCCTCGCGAGGTTGGGGTTGAGCCACGCTTTGCACGGCTAGTGCCCGAAGTAACCCTCTCGATCAGCGCGGTCCGATTGGCGGCTCTTGCGGCAAAGGCGATGGCGCCAGAGCAGGCGAGCGTGTTGTCGCTGGCCCACATGCATGCGCCGGCAGTCAGTGTTCGTGAGCAGGCTG
>JBKPEY010000562.1:0-4411 GCA_046744405.1 Actinomycetota bacterium | reverse complement strand
TCGTCTCGTTCGTTCGGCGCAGCAACCGGATGCGTGCTAGTCAGCGTCACGCCTGGGAGGCCTACCGTGACCGCTTCGTACTGGAAGTGCCTCGACTCCACACCTCGACATCGATCCATCCGGCAGCTGTGGTGGACATCGTCGAAGCATTCGGGCGGGATGCCGAGCTGATCGTGGAGATCGGTCCGGGTACGGGCGAGTCATTGATCCCTATGGCCGCTGCCCGGCCGAACGCCAATGTGCTGGCCTTCGAGGTTTATCGGCCTGCCATCGCTCGGATACTCGGCCAACTCGTACGCGAGGGCCTCGACAATGTCCGGATTGTCGAGGCAAACGCTGTCGCCGGCCTCGAACACTTGCTGCCGCCTGGATCGGTCGACGCCATCTGGATGTTCTTTCCCGATCCGTGGCCCAAGCCGCGCCATCACAAGCGGCGGCTCTTGACGCCAGCATTTGCGGCATTGGCCGGCTCTCGGATGAAGCCGGACGCGATCTGGCACATTGCGACTGACTCCGCGGAGTATGCGAGCTGGATGCGCGAGGTGTTGGACAACGATTCCCGCTTCGCCAGCGAGCATCCGAACGGGTGGGCGCGGCGCTCGGAGGGCCGGCCGATCACTCAGTTTGAACAACGCGGGCTAGACGCCGGACATCAGATCTTCGACCTGGCCTATCGCCGTGTGGGCTGAGCCGCGCGAACCGTCGAAGGTGCGCTGGCGGTTCGACATCGCCTACGACGGGACCAACTTCTCCGGATGGGCCACGCAGGCCGGGCGGCGGACTGTGCAGGGTGAGCTGGAAACCTGGATTGCACGGGTGCTGCGGCTGAGTGAGCCGCCGAGAATGGTCTGTGCCGGCCGTACGGATGCCGGAGTGCATGCCCGCGGCCAGGTTGCCCACCTCGACCTGGCTCCAGCAGTGATCACCGACGGTGTCGATGATCTTGCCCGGCGCCTCAATCGTGTGCTGGGCGGAGATTGTGTGGTGCGTGGGATCTCACTGGCGCCAGCTGGATTTGACGCCCGGTTCGGGGCGATTTGGCGCCGCTACGTTTACCGGTTGAGCGATGCTGGTGTGCCGCCGGATCCGTTGTACCGCTATCAGATCGCCCAGCTGCCGAATGAAGTTGATCTTGCTCGGTTCAATGAGGAAGCGGCGAGGTTGCTTGGCCTGAAGGACTTCGGGGCCTTCTGCCGTCGTCGGGAAGGAGCGAGCACCATCCGTACCTTGCTCGAGCTGACTGGTCAACGCGTTGCATCCGGTCCGATGGCCGGGGTCATCGAGTGCACCGTACGCGCGGACGCGTTCTGCCATTCAATGGTCCGTTCGCTGGTGGGAGCCCTTGTTGCTGTAGCCACTGGCCAGCGTGATCAGAAATGGCTGGCTGCACTGACCGAGCGTGCCGAACGTGAATCCACGATCATGGTCATGCCGGCTGCAGGACTGACCCTAGAGGAAGTCGGCTACCCGGCTGATCAGGAACTAGCTGCACGCGCATTCGAGGCACGGGCGATGCGGGACCTCAGCCGATCATGAGAGAAGGGTCCTCCCAGTACTTCAGCGAGCAGCCCAGCGGTACCGAAGTGCGTCGTGCCATTTCGGCGCAGATCTGGGGCCGCGAACTGACGTTGATCACTGCCAGCGGAGTGTTCGCTGCTGATTGGCTGGATCGCGGTACGGCGGTCCTACTGCGAACCTCCCCGATACCACAGGGCAGCCCGCGAATCCTGGACCTCGGTTGTGGCTACGGCCCGATCGCGCTGGCTATTGCGCTGCATTGCCCCGGAGCGGTCATTGACGCGGTAGATGTCAACGAGCGGGCGCTGGCGTTGTGCCGGGAAAACGCTGAGGCGCTCGGTGTAGCGGACCGGGTACGGGTGCTGCGACCCGAGCAGGTAGAGCCCGATGTGCGTTACGACGAAATCTGGTCCAACCCACCGATTCGAATCGGCAAGCAGAGTCTGCACGAACTGTTGCTTGGTTGGCTTGGCCGCCTGGCACCCGATGGTGTGGCGCGTCTGGTCGTCGGCAAAAACCTCGGCTCCGACACCCTGCAGCGGTGGCTGATCGAGCAGGGCTACAGCTGCAAACGGGTCGCCTCCTCCAAAGGATTCCGAGTGCTGGTGATACGGTCCGCTGATCAAGCACCGGTCTCTGGCTAACGCCCACTTTCTCAACGATGGCTAAACGGAACTATTTAGTGGAGGGCTTATCTGGTGCCGGTAAATCCTCGGTTTACCAGGAGCTGATCCGACGCGGGTATCCGGCTATCAGTACCGACCGTGCCTGGGCCTATCATGCCGATCCTGACACCGGGCTCCCAGGTGGGCCCGTTCATCACGACCACTGGATGTGGGACCAGCAAAGAGCCCTCAGTGAACTCGAAAGCCCGGTACCAGAAGTGTATTTGTCTGTGGAAGCAGCCGTAATCGCGACCGCTTCCTGCCCTATTTCACCAAGGTATTCAACCTCCGCATCGACGATGAAACGATGCGTCGTCGCCTCCAAGAGCGCACCGATAATGACTTTGGCAAACAGCCCGAGGAAGTCGAAATCATGCTCAAGCTCAATCGGCGCGACGAAAAACCGGCCGGAGCGATCGATGTAGACGCTACCCAGCCTCTCAACCAGGTGGTCGACGAATTGCTTCGCTTGGCAGATTGAACAAGGCAGAGTGGCGTTAAGCAGTATTCTCCGAGACCGCGCGCATAGCCTCGGGCCAGCGCCGGTCAAGGATCCGGCCACCGTGCGCAATCCCAATTCGAAGCACGACGAAACCGCAGACAAGGCCGACCGGCAGTGTCAAGTACGCCACCCAAGGCGTGAAGAACGACCAGACCACTAGAGCGATCGTTGGCAGTGCCAAAATCACGGTGCCGAGCATGGTCAGCGTGAACGAGAGCAGTGACGGCAGGCCGCCTGCGTTGCCACGCGTGAACGGATTTGCCCCCGGCGGCGGTGCCGGCCACTGCCACAGTGTCCCGACCAGGCAGCCGACGCCAAGACCGGTAAGCATCAGGGTAAGCGTTAGGCCAACGCTCGGGACGAGCAAATGCCACGCCCCGGTAGTGACCATGGCGACACCGAGCAAGATCACGATCAATGGAAGAAAGACCGTGGTTGTTGACATCACCCGTCCCTCACGATCTTCTGCCCCACTGATCCCAGACGAGATATGCAGCCAGAGCGCGGTTCCGTCGTAGGAGAGGTCCTGCGCGAGGCTGAATCCCACCAGAAGCCCGAGGAGGCTGGGCGCAAAAGCCGCAACCGCGGCCGTACCCTCCGGATTGATCACTTGGGTCACGATCAAGACGATCGGCCCGATCAAAAACCCGGCAATTCCCGCCAAATAGCGCGGGTCTCGTCGCCAATAGCGCAGCGTTCGAGCCGCCACCCCACCAGCCGGCGTCGCCGGGTAGAGCCGCTCCACGGCGGTGGAATCACGGACCTTGCTGGCGCTTCCGCGGCCCTCGATGGGCGAGACGAGGCCGAGCGCCAGAAAGTAGCCCCACGCCATCCAGAGCACCCCGACCAACACGGCGGCCAGTACCAGGTGCATTCCGGCAACCACCCAGGCACCCCGTGACACGTCGGCGGGAAGGGCCCAGGCCCAACCGAAAGGAGACCAGCTGGCAATCGTGGCAAGGTCGGTCAAGCTACGCCGCAACTGGGTGATGTCGGTCTGCACGATCGCACTGATCAAATTACCTGCGATGCCCATGGCGACGCCGATGAGGGCAACTGCAACAAATGCAAGATCACGAAACCTTCGGGACGCGAGGAAGGATGCGAAGGCGGCCGTAGCAGCCCGGGAAAGCAGGAAGCACGTCACCACCCCAAGGACGGCCCCGATCAGCGCTGCCAGCGTCAGCGGCACGCTACGCGCCCACGTGATCACCAGACCAGCGCCCACCAGGACCGTCGCTATGCCCGGTGCGCTGATGAGACCGGCAATCAGCAATCCTGGCAACAGCTCTCTGGCACGTACCGGCAGCAAGGCAAACTTGGCCGGATCGATCGTCTCATCGACACCGAAGACCAACATCGACATCAGCAGCCAGCCGAGGGTCAGTGCGGCGTACCCGATCACCGTTATGTCAGCAGTCAGCGCCAGGGAGGTATATCGCAGCCCGACCAGAGCTGCTAGCACCATGATCACGATCCCGA
Source organism: Actinomycetota bacterium (assembly GCA_046744405.1). Taxonomy (GTDB): domain Bacteria; phylum Actinomycetota; class Actinomycetes; order Propionibacteriales; family Propionibacteriaceae; genus Microlunatus. The sequence goes on along the minus strand of JBKPEY010000562.1, from coordinate 244 downwards.
GGGCATAGGCCATCGCGATGATCAGTCCAACGGTGCGCCATACGCTGCGCTTCAGGCTGTTCTTCAGCAGCGTCAGTTTGAGCCTGACGAGGAGCGCAACCACGCCAAAGACTCCTCTCCCGCCGCCGTAAAGCCCACCAAATCGAGAAATCTCTGCTGCAGACTGGACCCGGCGCGCACTTCATCGAGAGTGCCGGCCGCCAGTACCCTCCCCTGCGCCACGACGGCCAACTCATCACACAAG
>JBKPEY010000569.1:0-8849 GCA_046744405.1 Actinomycetota bacterium | reverse complement strand
CTGGGCGATCTGATAGCGGTACAACGGATCCGGCGGCACACCAGCATCGCTCAACCGGTAAACGTAGCGGCGCCAAATCGCCCCGAACCGGGCGTCAAATCCAGCTGGCGCCAGTGAGATCCCACGCACCACACAATCTCTGCCCAGCACGCGATTGAGGCGCCGGGCAAGATCATCGCCACCGTCGGTGATCACTGCTGGAGCCAGGTCGAGGTGGGCAACCTGGCCGTGGGCATGCACTCCGGCATCCGTGCGGCCGGCACAGACCATTCTCGGCGGCTCACTCAGCCGCAGCACCCGGGCAATCCAGGTTTCCAGCTCACCTTGCACAGTCCGCCGCCCGGCCTGCGCGGCCCATCCGGAGAAGTTGGTCCCGTCGTAGGCGATGTCGAACCGCCAGCGCACCTTCGACGGTTCGCGCGGCTCAGCCCACACGGCGATAGGCCAGGTCGAAGATCTGACGTCCTGCGTCTAGGCCGCGCTGTTCAAACTGAGTGATCGGCCGGCCCTCCCAGCGCCGCGCCCACCCGTTGGGATGCTCGCTGGCGAAGCGGGAATCGTTGTCCAACACCTCGCGCATCCAGCTCGCATACTCCGCGGAATCAGTCGCAATGTGCCAGATCGCGTCCGGCTTCATCCGAGATCCGGCCAATGCCGCAAATGCTGGCGTCAAGAGCCGCCGCTTGTGATGGCGCGGCTTGGGCCACGGATCGGGAAAGAACATCCAGATGGCGTCGACCGATCCAGGCGGCAGCAAATGCTCCAGGCCAGCGACAGCGTCTGCCTCGACAATCCGGACGTTGTCGAGACCCGCGCGTACGAGCTGGCCGAGTATCCGAGCGATGGCAGGCCGATAAACCTCGAAGGCCAACACATTGGCGTTCGGCCGTGCCGCTGCCATCGGGATCAATGACTCGCCCGTACCCGGCCCAATCTCCACGATCAGCTCGGCATCCCGCCCGAATGCTTCGACAAGGTCGACCACAGCTGCCGGGTGGATCGATGTCGAGGTGTGGAGTCGAGGCACTTCCAGTACGAAGCGGTCACGGTAGGCCTCCCAGGCGTGACGCTGACTAGCACGCATCCGGTTGCTGCGCCGAACGAACGAGACGACTTCCCGCCGTACGCGGTGTTCCTGTAGTTCGGCTGCCGACCCGGTCATGATCTTGGCCAATATAGTGGCTAACTGGAAATGTCCTTCGTCGACAGTCGTGCCCAGGCCGCGAGCCAGAACACTCCGGCGTAGCTGGCAGCGGTGAGCAGACCTCGCTGAATCGACTCAGTGGCGATGGGATCGCGCACTAGATCACCGAATGCGGTCCACCAATGGATCAGCAGCCATGGATGCAGCCAGTCCAGTTGCGAAATCTGATCGAGGATGAACATCAGCACATTCACCAGCAACACCGCAATAGTTGCCCCAATCGGCTGCTCGGTGAGAGTGGAGATGAACAACCCGATCGCGCCTAGCGCTGAGAACTGGGCCGCAAGATATAGCGAGCTCAGCAGCAGGCGCCACACCCCATCGGCCATGGACGTTTGGGTACCGGACAGTAGCGTCATGTCGCCACCGCCGAACAGGGACAATCCCAGAATGACGCCGACAAGCGCGACGATGAGGGTCGCTATCAGAGCGAAGATCACGATTGCGATGTATTTGATCACCAGCAACCGGGTACGGCCGGCCGGGATCGCCAACAGATAACGCAACGTGCCTAGGTTGGCCTCGCCAGCAATTGAGTCACCGGAAATCGCGCTGACCGCTAAGGGCAAGAACAGCGGCAGCTCGAGAGCAAGCGCCGCAAAAGCCACAAACAACCCGTTGCCGGTGATCGCGCCAATGAAGTTCGGTTCCCCAGTCTGGCCAGACGAGGACAGGCGTATCGAGACCGCCAAGATCACTGGAACTGCGGCGAGCACCCCCAGTCCTGCGATATTGCGCCGGCGACCAAAGATGATCTTGAGTTCGGACCGCAGGAATCGGGTCGATACCCGAGCCCGGCGTGGGATGCCGAGGTGAAGGACTTCAGCCGCTGACATCGAATCCCTCTCCCGTCAAGGACACGAACACATCCTCAAGGCTTGGCCGCAGCACAGCGAACCCGAGCACCGGGACATAGGCATTGACCAGATTCGGCATGATCTTTTCAACGGCGACATCGCCAAGGTTTGCCGTCACCGATCCAGGGGAGGTCTTGATCTCGCTCAGCCCCAGCTCGGCCAGCACCCGTCCGGCGTCCTCGGGTCGGTCGGTGTCAATGCGTACGATCTGCACGGTACTGGCCTGCAGCTCATTCAGCGGTCCCTGCGCCACGAGCCGACCCTCATACATCACGCCGACATGGCTACAAATCTGTTCCACCTCGGCCAGGAGGTGGCTTGAGATGAGCACCGTGGCGCCGTCGCCTGCAAGATCACTGATCAGGTGCCGGACCTCCCGAGTGCCTTGCGGATCTAGGCCATTGGTCGGCTCGTCGAGGACGAGCAAGTCACGAGGCATCAACAAGGACGCGGCGATTGCCAGCCGCTGCCGCATGCCGAGCGAGTACGCGCGATAGCGTTTCGCCGCGGCCGCGAGCAGGCCGACCCGGTCAAGTGCAGCGTCGATTCGAGATCCAGATGTGCCTGGGTCGCTGTAGCGGTCAGCCGCATCGAGCCTGGCCAGGTTGGCGCGGCCTGACAGGTAAGGATGAAAGGCCGGACCCTCGACAAGTGAGCCAACGCGCGGCAGCGCCGTTCGGGCCGCGGATGGCATGGGCGAGCCGAACAACGAGATATCCCCGGCTGTCGCTGAGATCAGGCCTAAGAGCATGCGGATCGTAGTGGTCTTGCCCGAACCATTCGGGCCCAAGAAGCCGTAGACCGCGCGGTCCGGCACCTCCAAGTCAATGCGATCGACCGCCAACTGGCGCCGAAACCGCTTGGTCAGCCCGTGGCTGACAACAGGCGGTGAATCGGCGGGTGCCGGTGTCACCTGCTGAGCGCCTGATAGATCACGTCGGGACGAACCGCGCCGACAGCCAGTCGACCATCGTCGGTCCACACCGCCGAGAAGGCGGTACCGGCAAGCAGCCGCCCGGAGCCCCACGAACCCTGCACCGGCTGCAGCTTGTCGCGAAACGCCTTGAGCTGCTGATCGGTTTGGCTGTTTTGCAAATCACCGATCTTGGTGATGCGGACGGCAGTCCAGCTCGTGCCGACGATCTTGGTGGCTTTGCTCGCCTCCTCGGCCCGTTGACGGTCTTGGGCATTGGGCGTCTCGCTCGGCTGGACCTCGGTAACCTTCGCGCCGGGCGGTGGATTGAAGACGAACTCAGAATCGTCGGGCCTGGTGAAATCCACTGAGGTGTAGGCAACCTCAAACACGATCTTGCTATCGGTACCGAATACCTGCACCCGGAGCGGCAACTTGGTATCGCCGTCGATCGCAATCCTTGCCTGACTGATCAAGGTAGTGGAATCGTTTGGATCCAGCACCAGCTCGTACGCCGGGCGGCCGGCAACCTCGACCGAACTATCGCTGGTCACGGTTGTGGTCGGCTCCAACATCTTGAGCACCCTATTGGCAGCTTCCTCGGGCGTGGTTGGCGTCGCAGATGGCGAGCTCTCTGGCTCGGCGGTCACTCTGCGGTGAGCCGCCGTATTGTCTTTGCTCGACCATGTCCAGACATCCGCGCCATTCTTGATAATGTCGTATTCGCTATAGGTGCCGAGCACTGCCAGACGCGCCTTGTCGGGCGCCGAATAGCGCACCCGGATCGTGTGCGTGCCAGAAACCAGGGATGTCAGTTCTGGGTCGTCTTGTCCGTTCGGGCTGGGGATGGCGGGAATGCCGAGATCAGACCGTTCCACGACGGTTCCCGACAGCCCGTCGGTTTTGGCGTGCTGAAGATCAACCAGCAACTCCTGCGGCGACCGGGCCGGCAACTTCTTCTCAGCACTTGCCGTTGTTGCCACCAGGCCAGTTCCACCCACCACAAGGACAAAGGCCAGCGGGGCCAACAAGCGCATCGCTGGTTTGGAGCTGAAGATCCGCATGTGTCAATTGTTGCCGCTGCTCACTGTGAGAACGCTGAGCTGGTTCGTTCACTGTGACAACCCGATGCCGCGACACAGGCCGATACTTGGCGTGTGCGGGTGCTGCTGGTCGACGATGAAGAGCGGATGGTTGCCGCACTCCGGCGTGGCCTGACGGCGGAGGGATTCGTGGTGGAGAGCGCCGCCGATGGGCTATCTGGCTTGCACCTGGCTCAGCACGGCGACTTTGACGCGGTAGTGCTCGATGTCATGTTGCCAGGGCTCTCCGGGTATGAGGTGGTACGCCGGCTACGCGCTCACCGCAATTGGGTTCCGATCCTGATGCTCTCGGCGAAGGATGGCGAGTACGACCAGGCCGACGCTCTGGATGATGGCGCGGACGATTACTTGACCAAGCCGTTCTCCTTCGTCGTGCTGCTAGCTCGAATCAGAGCGCTGCTCCGCCGCGGCGCACGAGCCCGACCGGTTGTGCTGAGCGCTGGAGATGTGCAACTCGATCCCGGGAGCCGTGAAGTCTGGGTGAATGGAGTGCCAGCGGACCTGACGCCGCGGGAGTTCGTGCTATTGGAATATCTGATGCGTAACGCCGGCCGAGCGATCGGTAAGGCTGAGCTACTCGATCATGTCTGGGATAGCGCTGCAGACGTCGCCCCCAACGCTGTCGAGGTCTATATCGGATACCTGCGACGCAAGATCGGCAACGATCGGTTGATCACCGTGCGTGGCGTCGGCTATCGACTCACCACCGACGCGGAATCCATCACGTGAAGCGATTTTGGACCTTGAGTCTGCGGGTCCGGCTCATGATCATTGGACTCGCTGGTGTCAGCACGGCGTTGATCATGGGCGGCCTGGCATTCTTCGGTGCCTTGACGTACTCAGTTGATCGCACTTTGGACAGCGAGACGCTCAACACAGCGCAAGAGGTCGCCGCGATGGTCAGCGAGAATCGGCTGCCCACTCCCATTCCCGTGTCAGGCGCTCAGGTCGTCCAGGTGGTGGACGCGCAGCAGCGGGTCATCGGTGGTTCGCTCACAGCAGACCGGCTGACCCCGCTGCTATTGCCCAACGAGCTGGCAAGGGCGCTGGCTGGCGAAGCTGTTGTCGTGGAGGGCGTACGGCTCGGTATTTCAGGCCCGCTGCGAGTAAGAGCGATCGAGGCCGCACCAGCGCCGACGGTCGACACAAGACCAGTCAGCATCATCGTCGGACTGCCCTTCGGTGACGTGCTCGCCACGCGCACTGCGCTGCGTAACGCTCTGCTCATCAGCTTTCCGCTGCTCCTCGGAATCCTTGGCTTCATCGCATGGCGAGTGATCGGCTGGACGCTACGGCCGGTGGAGCAACTCCGCGCCGGTGCCGAAAAGATCAGCAGAACGCGACGCATCACCGGTCCGGCCAGGATTGAGCGACTTCCCGTACCGCCGGCTGCGGATGAGATCCGAGCCCTGGCTGTCACTCTCAACGAGATGCTCGACCGGTTGGCTGAGGCTAGGGAACGGCAGCGGTCGTTTGTAGCGGACGCTGCTCATGAGTTGCGCAGTCCACTGGCGAGCATTTCGGCGCAGCTGGAGGTTGCCCAACGGCTTGGCGAGGGCGGGACTCTGCCGGCCGATCTCATGGTGGACGTCAAACGGCTCGCGGGGCTGGTCGAAGATCTGTTGTTGCTGGCACGTGCCGATGCCGACACCAGACCGCCGGCGCGCTCTGTGCCGGTTGCCGCAAGCGATCTTGTTTCGGAGGTGATCCAGGCGTATTCAGATGCCCGTGTCCCCATGACGGTTGCGGCCAGCGAACAATTGATGATCATGGTCGATCCCGAAGAACTGCGTCGCGCGGTCGGGAATCTGATCGACAATGCGGTACGGCATGCGGCTAGCCGCGTCGCGGTGGCAGTATTCCTTGATCATGATCAGGTGGTGATCAGTGTCAGCGACGATGGACCAGGTATTCCCGCCGAGGACCGCGAGCGGGCCTTCGAGCGCTTCACGCGACTTGATGATTCACGCGGGCGGAACTCTGGCGGTGCCGGCCTTGGCCTAGCAATCGTGCGAGAGCTCATCACCCGGGCCGGTGGCACCGTCCGGCTTTCGCGAGCCGAGCCGCCTTGGAACCTGCGTGCGGAACTGCGACTGCCAAGCGCTGAAGCGCAACAATTGCGTACCGATCTCATTACCAGCCCTTGACTTGGCACTCCCACCCCCTTGTCTGCTAACTGCTCCGTGCGGATCATTGAGCCAAGTTCGGCTGGTGATCAACGACGTACCACCTGGGGCGCTGCATTTTGAGCAGTGAGTTGGGAGGTCATCATGGACGGCTTTCGGCCATCCTCGATCGAGGTGGCACCGCTGCAGGCCGATGGATCGCTCTACGGCTTCATGTTGATGGGACGCTGGCCCAATGACACCGTTGAATGGGCCAAGTTCTTAGTCCTCGCCGTGCAAATGGCCGCCGTTCCAGGATTGCTGCCGGCTAGCACCGTCTTTCGCGTACGCGAAGACCTGCCGGAGCAGCCGCATCCTGCCGCGGTCGGACTGGTGGTTGCCGAAGGGCAACTGCTGGGCGATCATCCTCTTCGTCCAGGCCATTTCGCACAGCGTCAGCCGCCTGGACTGATCGTTCTACATCCGCCTTCCAGCACGCTCGCCAGTGTTCCGGAATACAAGGTGGCATCGGGTTGCGTCTTCCTGCCTGGTCTGCCCTATCTGGGCCTCGATCATCGCGCCGCCTGGGTGGAGGCCGACGTCGACGGTACGGTGACACAGCTGATCAGCAAGGTCGGTATCGATCCTCAAGGCAACGCTGACACGGCGGCGTTGGCCATGCTGCTCGCTGCCTGACCGTCGGGGGCGTTGCGACCAGCGCGGGCAGAAGGCTCCCGAGTGCCGGGAGAGACGGGATAAGTCGTCGCTTCGCGATCTCGTGGCGCCTAGCATGGCCGACCATGGGACATGTCGAGCTCGCGGGTGTGAGTTATCACCTGCCCGATGGTCGGGTGCTGCTCGACGACGTGTCCTTCCGTGTTGCTGAGGGGTCCATCGTCGCCTTGGTCGGTGCCAACGGTGCCGGGAAGACTACGCTGCTGAAGATCACCGCTGGTGATCTGACACCGACCGCGGGATCGGTCTCGCGAAGCGGTGGTTTGGGCATCATGCGCCAATTCATTGGCAGCATCCGAGATTCGTCGACCGTACGAGATCTGCTGTTCTCGCTCTCGCCGCCTGGATTGCGGCAGGCAGTGGCCGAGCTGGACGAGGTGGAGCTGCACCTGATGGAGGACGACAGCGAAGACACTCAGTTCCGGTATGCGCACGCCCTGTCTGATTACGCCGACGCCGGTGGCTACGACGCCGAGGTGATCTTCGATGCTTGCTGCACCGCGGCTCTTGGCATCAGCTCTGAGCAAGCCAAGTGGCGCGAGATCAACACGTTGTCTGGCGGTGAACAAAAGCGATTGGCGCTGGAAGCGTTGCTTCGTGGTCCAGACCAGGTCTTGCTGCTAGATGAGCCGGACAACTTCCTCGATGTGCCAGCCAAGCGCTGGCTGGAAATGCAACTGCAGAACACCAAGAAATCGGTGCTGCTGGTCAGCCATGACCGGGAGCTGCTCGCGCAGACGGCGAAGACGATAGCGGTGCTGGAGCTTGGCGCATCGGGCAACACGGTCTGGATCCACGGATCCGGATTTGCCTCGCTTGCCGACGCCCGACGACAGCGGCTGGCCCGGCTGGAGGAACTACGGCGGCGTTGGGATGAGCAGCATCGGAAGCTTCGTGAGCTGATGCTGATGTACAAGAACAAGGCGGCGTATAACGACGCCATGGCCTCCCGTTACCAAGCCGCTCAGACCCGGCTGGCCAAGTTCGAGGAAGTCGGTCCGCCTCAGGCGGTGCCCCTCGAGCAAAGGGTGTCCATGCGGCTCAGTGGAGGCCGCACCGGCAAGCGCGCAGTCATGATCGAAAACCTCGAGCTGACGGGCCTGATGAAGCCGTTCGACGCTGAGATCTGGTTCGGCGACCGGGTTGCGGTGCTGGGCTCGAACGGCTCCGGCAAGTCACATTTTCTGCGGCTGCTGGCGCGCGGCGGCTCGGATCCTGATCGCGAGCACCTGGCTGTCAGCGATCTTGACATTCCGCCGGTTCCACATACGGGGAAGGCAAGACTCGGTGCCCGGGTACGTCCTGGGTGGTTCGCTCAGACTCACCATCATCCGGAGCTCCTCGGTAGGACCTTGCTGGAGATCTTGCATCGCGGTAATGATCATCGAGCTGGCATGGGACGCGAGGAAGCATCCCGGAAACTGGATCGCTATGAGCTGGCCAAGGCTGCCGAGCAGCGATTCGAATCGTTATCTGGAGGACAGCAGGCGCGGCTCCAGATCCTGCTCTTGGAGCTCGGTGGCGCCACGCTCCTGGTTCTTGATGAGCCGACCGACAATCTCGACTTGGACTCTGCCGAGGCCCTAGAGCAGGGTCTGGATTCGTTCGAGGGCACGGTGATAGCGGTGACTCACGACCGCTGGTTCGCACGCAGCTTCGACAGGTATTTGATCTTCGGTGGCGATGGCAGCGTCTATGAGTCCGTAGCGCCGGTTTGGGACGAGGCAAGGGTCGAGCGGGCGCGCTGAACACCACGACAGCGCTGAGCACCAAGGAAACTGGGGTTATCCCGAACCGCAAATCTCTGGTAAGCGTCAGTGCGCAGCGCCAACCTTGATCACCATGCTGGGTCGCATGTCGACAGATGAGCTGCGTCGGGCCACTACCGAGACCGACGATCATGCCGCGAGCATGCACGTGGAGCTCTCTGAC
>JBKPEY010000592.1:0-2021 GCA_046744405.1 Actinomycetota bacterium | reverse complement strand
GGACGTTGACCCGACAGACGGTCGCAACGAGACCCTCAACGAACGAATGGACCGAAACTGGAACGAGATCCTGCAAGAGCTGCGGGTTACCCAGACCGGCACTCAGATCTTCACCGGTTTCCTGCTCACTATCGCGTTCCAGACGCGGTTCAGTGAACTGACTACCTTCCAGGTTCGGGTTTATCTGATCCTTGTCATCGCGGCGGTCCTCACCACCGCGTTGGGATTGGCCCCGGTGAACTTGCACCGTGGCCTGTTCCGCAAGGGGGCAAAGAGGACCATCGTGCAGACCGCCCACATCATCATGCGGATTACGCTGGCCGGCGTCGCGATTATGTTGATCGGGACAGTGCTATTGATCTTCGATCTAGTGATCGGGCGCCAAGCCGCACTCATTGTCGCTGGTGCGACGCTGCTCGTGGTGATCATCATTGCGGTGCTGCCGCCAATTCTCCGATCGAACCGACAGCCCGCTCACTCACAAGACAGTCTCGGCAAGATCAGCTGAAGGAGACGATCATGCCCGGCAAGAAGAAGCCTGGTCCCAGTGTCAAGGACGCGAAGGTCTATGAGGAGGTTCACCAGCAGGGTGGGTCGAAGCAGAAGGCGGCTCGGATCGCCAATGCTGCCGCGGCGCGCAGCCGCTCCTCGGTTGGAAAGAAGGGCGGCACGTCCGGCTCGTACGACGATTGGAAGGTCGATGATCTGCGGAAGCGGGCCAAAGAGCTAGGCCTATCGAACTACTCGGGCAAGAACAAGTCCGAACTGGTCTCAATGTTGCGAAATCACTAGGCACTATGACGGTCGCCCGCTTCGCCGACTGCAGGAGCAAGCGCCTGGTCTGTGTGGAAGGGGCCGCAGTGTGGTGAGAGACGAAAAAGGCGAATCTGGCGCGCGGCCCGTCAGAGCGCAGTTGATACTGATTAGCTGGGTTCTCGGGCGCGTATGAACACCACCGCGGCCACCAAGTCAAGGCTGAGGGGAGGCGAACTCGGTGGCGTTCTGGACGCGGGCAGGCGGGCTCGTACTCTGCACAGTCTTGCTTGCCGGCTGCAGTCAGCAGTCCTCGGCAACAGATGATCTCATCCATGCGCTGACTGAGACACACAGCGCCGTTGCCAGCAGCGTTCTTGCCATCGAGCTGTACGACGAGCAGCGATCAACACGGGCCGTCACTGACACAGTGCTGGGCGACATGGCGAAGCAGGCGGTCGACGCCGAAGGCGCCTTGGAACCAATCAGCGTCGACAGTGAGCAGCTCCAGTCCGATCGGGACGCAGCGTTGGCTGCCATCCAGTCAGGCGTAGCAGCGCTGCTCACTAGCCGCGACAACTTCTCCCAACACGGCGCCGTTGACACCGCAGACCTGAAGTCGGCTGATCAACAGGTGAATGATGTCCTGAACCAGCTTCGAGACAGCCGATGAAGCGAATTTTTGGCCTGGCGCTGGGCATCCTTACCGCAATCGGCGGCTTCGTGGATATCGGCGATTTGGTGACCAATGCTGTGGTCGGCTCCCGGTTCGGGCTATCCCTCGCCTGGACGGTGGTGGTCGGAGTGATTGGCATCTGCGTCTTTGCTCAAATGTCAGGACGAGTGGCGGCTGTCAGCGGCCGTGCGACGTTCGAATTGATCAGAGAGCGACTGGGTCCACGGCTCGGGGTGATGAACCTCGGTGCCTCATTCTTGATCAACTTGATGACCCTTACCGCCGAGATCGGTGGCGTTGCCCTGGCTTTGCAGCTGGTCAGCAGCGTCAATTACTTGCTGTGGGTGCCGTTCGCCGCGATCGCGGTCTGGCTCGTCATTTGGCGGGTCAAATTTCAGATCATGGAGAACGTCGCAGGCCTGGTCGGGCTTTGCTTGATCGGTTTTGCTGTTGGTCTATTCCTGCTCGGCCCGGATTGGGGACAGCTCGGCCGCCAAGTTCTCCAAGAGGTCTCGACAAGCACCGAGAAGGCTTCGACCTATTGGTTCTACGCGGTGGCGCTGTTCGGTGCCGCGATGACGCCGTACGAGGT
>JBKPEY010000297.1:0-3150 GCA_046744405.1 Actinomycetota bacterium | reverse complement strand
GAGGCCATCACCAAGCCAAAGAAGACGAGGGCACCGGCGATGTAGATCACAAGTTCCATCTAGCGCGTGGGCTCCGTTGCGTGGGTGAGGTCGGTCGCCCGAGCGCGCGCCCAGGCATCAGCCGCCAGCACCATCTCGAGGGTGAGCTGATCACTTGCGACCATCGTCGAGCCTACGTCGGCATCCGAACTGACGTGCTCGCGCAACACGGTTGCCACAATGTCCAAGATTTCGGTGAAGCGAATTCGACCATCGTGAAAAGCGTCCACACAGACTTCATTGGCGGCGTTGTAGACGGCTGGAGCGGTACCGCCCAGCAGGCCGGCCTGCCGAGCCAGCTCGACCGCCGGGAATGCGGTGTGGTCCAGTGGCTCGAATGTCCAGCTCGTTGCCGTGCTCCAGTCACACGCCTGGGCTACTCCGTGAAGCCGATCCGGCCAGCTCAAACCGAGCGCGATCGGAAGTTTCATATTCGGCGGCGAGCACTGCGCGAGGGTCGATCCATCAACGAACTGCACCATCGAATGCACGATCGACTGCGGATGGACGACGACATCGATGCGGTCCAGCTCCACCTCGTACAGCAGATGTGCTTCTAGCAACTCCAGCCCTTTGTTCACCAGAGTCGCTGAATTAGTTGTCACTACCCGGCCCATGTTCCAAGTCGGGTGCGCAAGAGCCTGATCTGGCGTCACATCGGCCATCTGTTCGCGAGTCATTCCGCGAAACGGCCCACCGCTTGCCGTCAGGATCAACCGATCCACCTCGCTCGCGGCACCTCCGCGGAGACATTGCGCCAATGCGGAATGTTCGGAGTCGACAGCAACGATCTGATCGGGCCGTGCGGCCCGGGTAACCAACGGGCCGCCGACAACAAGCGACTCCTTGTTCGCCAGCGCGAGAATCCGCCCGGCTTGCAGCGCGGCCAGCGTTGCCGCAAGCCCGGTCGAGCCCGTGATCCCATTCAAAATGACATCGCAGGGCGTTGCCGCAAGCTCCGCGGCCGCGTCCGGGCCCGCGAGGATGCGCGGCAGTTGCACATTCCCCTCTGCCCAGCCCCGTCGGCTGGCTTCACCGTAGAGAGCCAGTTGCAGGTCTTGCACAGTTGTCGCCCGGCTGACGGCAACCATCCGTGCGCCGGTGTCTAACGCCTGCCGTGCGAGTAGTTCGATCTGGCCGCCGCCAGCCGCAAGACCCACCACCCGAAACTCATCTGGATTTTCGGCGACGACTTCTAAAGCCTGCGTTCCGATCGAGCCAGTGCTTCCCAAGATCACCACGTCACGCACGGGCCAAGTGTGGCAGGTCCCACCGGTGGCTCAGTCGGCCGTCTCCCACCAGCTCAGCACCCGAAGCGCTCGCGTCGTATTCCATCTGCTCGGCCCCGGCTCCTCCATTCGAAACCACGTACGGCCCGGATAACCCGCGTATGTGTGCCACCGGCCGTTGGCTCGACGCGCCTGCCGCACCACCTCGATCGCGTCGTCGAGCCGTCGGTCCCTGCCAGCGCCTACCGCAGCGAAGTGCTCCAGCCCACGCAGCACGTCGAAGTGCCACCCGGGAAATTGGGGGAAGCGGGTGCTGCTACGGATTGCCACCTCGCCGGTGCGGTGCGATCGGTATAACCGGTGGCGCAAGAAGAACTCGCGGCCGCGCGCCTGCGCCTCATCGGTGGCTGCTCCGCCAGCACGCTGATAGGCATCGAGGGCCTCGAGCGCCTGGATGCTGGTATGAAACGAGCTGTGCTTCCCGGGCTCATCCCGGGCAGCGCAGTTCCAGCCGCCGTCGTTGAGCTGTTGACCCAGGAGGTAGTCAACGACGTCTTCAAGTTGTTCTGCGGCGAATTCGTGCCCAGCGGTCAGCCGCACCAGCATCGAGACGATGCAAGTCTCCGGGACTCGCCATCGGCTCTGCCAGTCCCATAGGCGTTCGCAGCCCGCGAGCGCGGCGGGATGGCCCGGCATCAGGCCAAGCCAGAGCAGGTGAAGCAGTGTGTACGTCGTGGAGGTCCACTTGGGTGTGTAGTCGCCGCCGCCCCACCGTCCGTCTGGATCCTGTAGGGAGATCAGCTTGGCGCCCCAACCCTCGGTCGCCACCTTGGAGCGCTCGCCCTGCACAATCGATACCGGACTGCCGAGGACGTCTCGGTGCACTCGCCAGCGGATTGACGGGTCGCCTTCCAGCAGCCAAGCGACCAACTCATCGTTTGGCACAGTCATCGGCACCATGATCCCGCTACACATACATCCCTGATCGTGGCGCCTGACAGAATGCTGCGTCGTGACTCGACGCGTGATCGAGATCGAGAGCCGTGCTGAGTTCGATGCTCATCTCAGAAAGACCCAACGGCTGAACGGATGGTTTGTGCAGTCCGTTGATCTCACCGAACGAACTGACGCGCTGCTGAACGTCGATCCCCGCGGCGCGGTTTTCCTCGGCTGCCTATTCGCCCCGACCGTCGAGCATCATCTCCGCAGATCCGGCGCCCTGTTGTTCCCACGGCTGCCCGACCTGCCGTTTGACCCCTACCGAACACGTCCTTACGACGCGGCCGAGCTTTACGGCTCGCAGGACTACGTCCAGAGCCCGGATGCGGCCGTCTACGCCTGGTCACATTCCCGCGCTGGCAGATCCCTCACCGCCAACCTGGGTGCCACCCTTCATGATCACGCCATTACTGATGCGCTCGACGATGCGACATCGGAGGTTGACCGGCGCAGCATTGTCGGCATCATGGGCGGACATGGCCTGCCGCGTGGTGACCGGACCTACCGGGCGGCAGCCGAGCTTGGCGCCAGCCTGACCGTCGCCGGGGGGACGGTGCTCACCGGCGGTGGACCAGGAGCGATGGAAGCGGCCAATCTCGGAGCCTATCTGAGTCCGTGGCCAAATTCGCTCGACGACGCGTTGATGATCATGATGCCACCGCTGCACTACTGGCCCAGCGTAGATGCGTGGGCCCAGAGCGCCTTTCGGGTACGCGCCCGCTGGCCCATCGCCTCCGCAGGCCGCAGCCTGAGCATCCCGACCTGGTTCTACGGCCATGAGCCAACCAACGTCTTTGCCACCGAGATCGCCAAGTACTTCTCCAATGCGCTACGGGAGGACACGCTGCTCCATCGCTGCGGAGGCGGAGTGGTCTTTCTCCCG
>JBKPEY010000169.1:0-7787 GCA_046744405.1 Actinomycetota bacterium | reverse complement strand
ACCGTCAAGCCCAACCCGATCGCAATCGGCGCAAAGGCCTTGGGCGCGCGGTCATCTGTGGCGCCCAGGATGATGTAAAGGAAGATCGCCGTCATGATGATCTCGGTGAGAAGGGCGGCGACGAGCCCATAGCCCCCCGGTGAGCGATCACCGTAGCCGTTGGTGGCAAAGCCGCTCTCCACAGCGCTAAAACCGGGCTTGCCCGATGCGATCATCAGCAGCAATGCGCCGGCAACGGTGGCCGCGATGAACTGGGTGATGACGTAAGGCAAGACGCCCTTCCAGTCGAACCGCTTTGCGATCGCTAGTCCGATGCTGACGGCAGGGTTGAAGTGACCCCCCGAGACATGACCGAAGGCGAACGCGCCTATCAGCACGGCCAGGCCGAAGGCGAGCGCTATGCCAAGTAGCCCTATCCCGATTTGAACCTCGTTCTTGCTCGCGAACTCGCCGGCGATGACGACACTGCCGCACCCGCCGAATACCGCAAAAACGTCCCGAGGAACTCCGCGCCGAGCTTTGCAGTCAACGACGGTTCTTGCATCTGGCTCTCCTTGCATATGGACTGGACTACGAGAGCAAAGCCGCGATTCTAGGCGCGTTGACCGCCACTGCGAACCGGCCTGCTCAGGCTATGAAACTTTTTCGCGATTTGTGGCGATAGCTAACAAAGCTGTAACCGTCGTGCAGTTCGCGTGCGGTTTCGATCCACTCTTCGGGATCGATCGCAGGAAATTTCACGTCGCCGTCCGGGTACTGGTCGACTTCGGTGATTTCCAGACCCGTGAGCCGATCCCAGGCCACTCGATAGATTTCACCTCCTCCAGCGACAAAGATCATCTTCGGATCAAGCAACATGGCCTGATCGATCGCCTCGTCCACAGAAGGCACCGCCCGTACGCCGTCGCCACGCCACATCCGATCCCTGGTGATCACAAACGTCGTCCGGCCCGGCAGCGGACGACCGATGGAGTCATAGGTCTTCCGGCCCATGATCAACACGTTTCCCATGGTCATGTCCTTGAAGCGTTGCCAGTCCGCAGGAATACGCCACGGTATGTCGCTTTCGGCGCCAATCACGCCATTCGCCGCGACTGCGGCTATTGCAATGATCTGGGGCCCGATGATCTGGGGCATGATCAAACCGCGATTGGCGCCTTGATACCCGGGTGCGGGTCGTATCCCTCGATGGCGATGTCATCGAAGGTGAAGTCATCGATGGAGGAGATGTCGGGGTTGAGGATCAGCCTGGGAAGTGGGCGCGGCGTGCGGCCGAGTTGGATCCGGGCCTGCTCGAGATGGTTTCGATACAGATGTGCGTCACCGAGGGTGTGCACGAAGTCGCCAACCTCGAGATCGCAAACCTGAGCAACCATATGAGTCAGCAGGGCGTAAGAGGCGATATTGAAGGGAACGCCTAGAAAGATGTCCGCCGAACGCTGGTACAGCTGGCAAGAGAGCCGGCCCTGGGCGACGTAAAACTGGAACATTGCATGGCACGGCGGCAATGCCATATCGGCGAGATCGGCAACATTCCAGGCGCTGACCATGTGCCGGCGTGAATCCGGCACAGTCTTGATGGAATTGAGAACACCATTTAGTTGATCAATGTGCCCGCCACTCGGAGTCGGCCAAGAGCGCCACTGATAGCCGTAAATTGGCCCAAGTTCACCGTCGGCATCTGCCCACTCATCCCAAATGGTGATGCCCTGCTCATGAAGCCATTTGACGTTCGTTGAGCCCTGGATGAACCACAACAGCTCACCGATGATCGACCGAGTGTGCAGCTTCTTAGTCGTCAGCAGCGGGAACCCCTCGCGTAGGTCGAAGCGCATCTGATAGCCGAAGGTGCTCAGCGTGCCAGTGCCGGTCCGGTCGCTCTTTTCGACGCCGCGAGTGAGGACATGATCAAGCAGGTCAAGGTAGGTCTTCATGCGTCATCCCTCCTCCTGAAGACGCCAGCAGAGCTGGCCGATTGAGCAACCGGCTCGAGCCGGCGCAGCTCCGCCACCAGCACTGGCAGGATCGCACGTACGGCCCTCCCCCGATGGCTGATTGCATCTTTGGCGGACGGTTCCAGCTCCCCATTGGTTACGGTGTGGCCCTCGGCCACGAACAGCGGGTCGTAACCAAATCCATTGTGACCGGCAGGACTGACAGCCAACCGCCCTCGCATCTCTCCGACACGTACATGTTCTATGCCGTCAGGCAGCACCAGCGCCATGGCGCAGACAAATTTTGCGGTCCGGTCCGCTGGCGGAACGTCCGCCAGCTGACGCAGCAGCAAGGCGTTGTTCTCCTCGTCGGTCGCTCCGGACCCCGCCCAGCGCGCCGACCGTACGCCTGGCATCTGGTTGAGCACGTCGACCGCCAGTCCTGAATCATCCGCCAGCGCCGGAAGTCGCGTGGCTGCCACACAGGCGCGCGCTTTGAGTAAGGCATTGCCCTCGAAGCTGCGCTCGGTTTCGGCCGGCTCCGGGTAGGAAGCGACATCGGCCAGGCCGAGAACCTCTATGTGCAGCGCCTCCGCCGCGACCAGGCGGCGCAGCTCTGCAAGCTTTTTGGCGTTATTGGTCGCCAATACGACCCGATTGCTCATTTAGGACGCAAGCGCCGCTTGTTGCAGCGTCGTCAACTCCGCGCAGCCCTTGGCGCCAAGATCGAGCAGCTGATCAAGCAACGCGCGATCAAAGGGAGCGCCTTCGGCTGTGCCCTGCACCTCGATGAAAGCCCCTTCGCCGCTCATAACCAGGTTCATGTCGGTGTCGGCCGCCGAGTCCTCGGTATAGCAAAGGTCGAGCATCGGGACACCGTCGACAACTCCAACCGAGACGGCTGCCACCGAATCCAGCAGCGGCTCGCTCGCCAGCAATTCGCGCTCGCGGAGCCAGCTGATCGCATCGACCAGGGCAACGTACGCGCCGGTGATCGAGGCAGTTCTCGTGCCGCCATCGGCCTGCAGGACGTCGCAGTCCAACACGATGGTGTTTTCCCCGAGCGCCTTGTAATCAATGATGGCTCGCACACTGCGGCCGATCAGGCGGCTGATCTCATGGGTGCGCCCGCCGATCCTGCCACGCACCGATTCCCGGTCGGTTCGCGTGTTGGTTGCCCTCGGCAGCATTGCATACTCGCTGGTCACCCAGCCGAGCCCAGAGCCTTTACGCCAGCGTGGGACTCCTTCGGTCACACTGGCCGCCACCAATATGCGGGTTTGACCGAATTCCACCAGTACCGAGCCCTCGGCTTGATCCAGCCACCCGCGGGTAAAGCGAACTTCCCGAAGTTGATCATGGCTGCGTCCGTCGGCTCGAGAAGTCACGACCCCACCCTAACCACCGATGTTCCAGGCGGCCCCGGGCGACGCTAGTGAAATAGGCCCGTCAAAGTGAGGTTTCGCCTCGGCCAGGACATCACCCGGTTGATGCCACGGTGGAATGTGGGTGAGTACCACGGCGCGGACTCCGGCGGCTTTCGCGGTCCCAGCTGCTTCTGCACCAGACATATGCATCCCAGGAGGGTTGTCGGAGCCGTTCAGGAATGCCGACTCGATCAGCAGCAAGTCGGCGCTGTTCGCGAGCTGTACCAAGGCATCTGAGGGGCCGGTGTCGCCGGAGTACACCAGCACACCTCCGCCAGCCGGCTGCTCCTCGACGCGGATGGCGTACGCCTCCACCGGGTGCTCGACCCGCGCGGTGTGAACAATAAACGGACCGATCCGCTGGCTGGGCTGCCAGACGTGCCAGTCGAAATACTCAGCAATGGATGGACCGGACTCACTCACCTCGCCGTCGTGACCGCGCACCTCATACGCCCGGGCGAGCCGCGCAGCGGCGTCGGCCGGGGCATAAACGGGGCGTCGCGGCCACGGAGCGTTCGGGGAGTAACAGGCTGCGACGTGATAGCCGGTCAAATCCAAGCAGTGGTCGGCGTGTAAGTGGCTCAACCCGATGGCATCGATCTCCCGCGGGTCGAGATAGCGATATAGCGCACCCATTGCCCCGGGGCCGCAGTCAAGGAGCAGCGAGAAGGTCCGATTCTCGTACGGCGCCTGAACCAGGTAGCTAGACGCAGGCGAGTCCGGCCCCGAGAGGGAGCCACTGCAGCCAACCACTGTCAACTTCATCGTCTTCATCCCACGAACTGCTCGACGTCGGTGACCAAGCCGCCCATCAGACGATGCCCGACACCCTGGAACGCCTCCGGGCTGCCAGTGGTCAAGAACCGGTAGCTTGCCACTCGAGGGTCATCATGGGTGAGTCCGCGCCGGGTCAGGGCGGCGTACACATCCTTCGCGCACTCTTCAGCACTCGAGACCAAGCTGACCGTGTCGCCCAGCACATAGGAAATGACGCCGGTGAGCAGCGGATAGTGGGTGCAGCCCAAGATCAATGTGTCGATATCTGCTTGCTGTAAGGGCTTCAGATACTCCTCCGCACAGGCCAGCAACTCTGGCCCACCGGTGATGCCTGCCTCGACGAATGCCACGAATCGGGGGCAGGCCGCGGTGTGCAGCTCGACCTGCGGAGCTGCGGCGAACGCGTCGTCGTAGGCCTGAGAGGTGGCAGTCGCTTCGGTACAGATCACTCCAACACGACCAGATCGCGTCGCAGCGACCGCGCGACGGGCCGCAGGCAAGATCACTTCGACGACTGGTACGGCGTAACGCTCACGCGCGTCGCGGAGGACGGCTGCGCTGCCGGAATTGCACGCGATCACCAAGATCTTGACTCCCTGGGCGACCAAATGATCAAGGCATTCGAGCGCATACTCCCGGACGGTTGCGATCGGCTGCTCACCGTAGGGAGAACGCGCCGTGTCTCCTAGATAAATGATGTCCTCATGAGGCAGCTGGTCGATAACCGCCCGGGCAACCGTAAGTCCGCCGAACCCCGAGTCGAAGATGCCAATCGGCGCGTCCGTATCAGCCGCCACGAGCGCTCAGCCTACAAGTCCATAGCCCGTCAGTCGGGAATCCAGGTACACCTTGGTCGCGAACGGTCTCCGCAGCAGCTATTCGGACCCAGAGCCAGATCACGCCCAAACTTGGGTGTCCAGGAAGTCCTCACTGGCATCGAAGTCGCCGGTATAGGCACCCGTCGAGAGGTATTTCCAGCCGCTATCGGCGATGATCAAGACGATGTCCGCGGAGTCCCCTGCCGCCACTGCCTTCGCAGCCTGCGCCAGAGCCGCGTGCACGATTGCCCCGGAGGACAGACCGGCGAAGATGCCCTCACGTTCTAGCAGCTCCCGGACACGACGGACGGCGTCGCGGGAGCCCACCGAGAATCTCGACGTGACATAACTGGCGTCGTAGAGCTCTGGAACGAAGCCCTCATCCAAATTGCGAAGGCCATAGACCAGCTCGCCATAGCGTGGCTCTGCTGCGATGATCTTGACATCTGGTTTCTTCTCGGCAAAGAAGCGCCCTACACCCATCAGGGTTCCGGTGGTGCCCAGTCCTGCTACGACATGAGTCACTTCGGGAAGATCGTCGAGAATCTCCGGCGCCGTTGTCAAATAGTGCGCCTCGGTGTTCGCGGGATTGCCGTACTGATAGAGCATCACCCAGTCCGGATGCTCGGCCGCGAGGTCCTTGGCGACCCGGATGGCCTCGTTCGACCCTCCGGCGGCTGGTGAGGAAACGATCTCTGCTCCCCAGATGGCGAGCACCTGTTTACGTTCGACTGAGGTGTTCTCCGGCATCACACAGATCAATCGGTAACCGCCGAGCTTCGCAGCCATGGCAAGCGCAATTCCGGTATTGCCGCTGGTGGGCTCGAGAATCGTCGCCCCCGGCCGCAACGTCCCCGCCGCCTCGGCGGCCTTGATCATCTGCAGCGCCGCCCGGTCCTTGATCGAGCCAGTCGGGTTGTAGTCCTCGAGCTTCGCCCAAAGGCGCACGAGCTGGCTCGGCGACAACCGCGGTAGGCCTACCAACGGGGTATGCCCGACCGACTCTGCGAGCGAGGCGTACCGGACCATGGACGAAGCCGATCAACCGCCGGCGACCGCAGGCAGCACCACGACGACGTCACCATCGGTAGTCGCGGCATTGAGCCCACCGCTGAAGCGGACATCCTCGTCGTTGACATAGACGTTGACGAAGCGGCGTAGCGCTTCGGCTTCGACAATCCGATCTTTCAGGCCAGGATTGCGCGCATCGATGTCCTCGAGCACCTCTTGCAGGGTCGCTCCATTTCCGTGCACCGCCTTCTGACCGCCGGTGTAGGTCCGGAGGACCGTCGGGATCCTCACCTCAACTGACATCGAGTTTCTCCTGTACGTCTGGCTATTGCTGCCAACGACTGGCCCTGCAGGCCTATTCCGTGACCTGGATCTCCTCCTCGGTGACCGCGCCATCGACGATACGGAAAGACCGCACGCTGACCGGTCCCTCTAAGGCGCCGGACTTCGCGGTCGACACGATTACGTAATGGGCTTGCGGTTCGCTGGCGAGTGAGATGTCGGTACGCGAGGGGTATGCCTCAGTCGCGGTGTGGGAGTGGTAAACGACGACGATCTCCTCCCCCGTCGTACTCATCTCCTTGTACAAGGCGAACTGCTCTTGTGGCTCAAAGCGGAAAAAGGTCGGCGACCGCTCGGCGTTGATCATCCGCAGCAAACGAGTGGGCAGGTCCGAGCCCTCCGGCCCGATGACCACCCCGCACGCCTCATCAGGATGATCTTCCCGTGCGTGGGCGATCATGGCGTCCACATGCTCCCGGGCGATCTTCAGCACGGCGGTCACATTAGGGGCGATGGCTGGCGGCACTACGGTCATCCGGAGTGTGAGATCACAGCGTCGCCTCAAAGGGCGGGGCAATGCCGAGGCGCTCGGCCAGAAAGAGGAACGCCTCAGCGAAAGGCTGATCCTGGGTCGATCTCCGAATGTCGGCCCAATCCAGCTGCTCACGGATGGCGCGTACCACGAGCAGGGGTTGCTCGAAATCGCAGTAGTGCTCACTGAACGACAGCAGCTTGGCGATCATGATCGGCGTCGGCGGCAACACTGGAATCCTGATGCCCAAGACCTCGTACTCCTCAGACGTCTCAAGCAACGCGTTCGTGACTGGAATGCCCGCGAGCCGATGCAGCACATCCACCAGAGCAGGTTCCTCCATGGCATCGGTGGAGTTGTCGTCAAGGTAGGCCTTGAAGAGCCAGTCTTCCGGCGGCCGCTCGATCCGCAATCCCGCAGCGGCCATGCTGTTCGCGGCCATCTCGACATCAGTCTCGGCTACCACAAGATCGACATCGTGGCTTGGCTCCGGACCGCCGTGCACCCAGAGGGCGTAGCCGCCTCCGAGAGAGAACGGTATGCCGTCAGCCTTGAGGGCTGATGCCGAGTATTTGAGCGCGGCACGCAGCGGCGATTCGTCCGCTGTCGCCGATGGCGGCGGTGATTGCTCAGCGATGATGGGTACCTTCTTCCCATGCGGTTGGCGACATTCAACATCTTGCACGGCCGCTCGATCCATGACGGGGTGGTCGATCTTGATCGGCTTGCTGATGCTATCCGCACTTTGAACGCTGACATCTTGGCGCTACAAGAAGTGGATCGCGATCAGCCGCGCTCTCATCTCGCCGATCTGACCGCAGTTGCGGCTGAGGCCATGGGCGCGGTGACTCACCGATTCGCCGCTGCGCTCGCAGGGACACCCGGGGCTACCTGGATCGCGGCGTCGGAGAACGACCTTCCCGGGGTTGCCTCCTACGGCATCGCCTTGCTCTCTCGCTATCCCGCGGACTCCTGGCAAATCCTCCGGCTACCGCGAATCCCTACC
>JBKPEY010000313.1:0-3664 GCA_046744405.1 Actinomycetota bacterium | reverse complement strand
CAACTGCGCTCGGCTGCCGTGCCATTAACCGTGTCATCGCCAGAGCTCAGCACCACAGACGGCTCGGTCGCTCGTGCCAGCCGGGAGATGAGCTCTGTCATTGCCTGATTGCAGTGCAGGTCGGAGAAACCCAGGATCATGGATTCATCAGATCTTGGCTTCGGCAAGGAATCGAGTTGCACTGACAGGCTGAGTGCAGCAGTGTCGATGTAGTTCTTCACTGCTCGCTGCTGCCGTGCACTGAGCAGCTTGACGCCCTTGATGCCGCGATCAAGTACGTCCGCGAGGAGCACACTGTCCACTGTCAGCGAGGAGAAACGACCGCCGTCAGTGATCGATACCGGGTAACGAGGGCCCTTCGGTTTCTCGGGTATCAAGACGGATCCGACGACCAACGCCACGACCGTCACGTAGACGGCTAGAACGCGGCGCGGTGTGGCGCGAGTCACGATCCAGGGAGGAAGCAGCTGGCGCCGGAGGTGCCAGATCCCGACCCCGAGCAGCAGGACAGCCTCCGCCTTGAGTCCTTCCCAGATCGCGTCATGGGCCAAACGCTCAACGATGCCGGAGATTGCCTCCTGGGGCTCGGTGTACAGGCTGGTGTACGCCGCGAGCGTCTGCTCTGAAAACAGCGAGCCGAGATTTTCCGACGCCGAGCCCACGCCGCCTACGGTGATCGTAAGGCCAATCGGGCTTACCGGACTGGCCAGATAAGCGTTCCCGATCGGTCCAAGATCGACTTCAACCTCCCCGCGGAAGTTGCTAGCGAAATTAACCCGATGCGGTCCCAGGTAGTCGTCAACTTGCGCATGGCTGATTCCCCAGACGACCGCAAGCGGGGTCGCCGCCAAGGCGGCCAGCAAAGTGAGCGCCAGAGCCCTTCCCAGGTCAATCAACAGCACCTGCCGGGAACGCACTCGTGCGGCGTGCCGGGCTAGCACGCCCAGGAGGGTTCGGCCCCGGCCGCTCTCGGCTGGGCCGGGTCCATCAGATGCCGGGCCGTTCATCGTTGCCCGACCCTACCTGCGCGCGCTGATTGCCTCGCTCGCCAAGCTCGCTCGGCGCGGATCGCGCCTGTAGCCGCCTACTTCGTCGTCGCTCGCCGACGAAAAAGCGTGTCGGCTCGCTCCTCCTCAGCACGACGGCGCGCGATCCGGTTTGATTGCTCAGTTCGCTATGCGACGCTACGAGGCGCCTGCGTTACCCGGCGCGAGATACACCTTTCGAGCATGAAGGGCGTGTGCGCTAGTGACTCGGTCGAGGAAGAGCTTGCCCTCGCAGTGGTCGATCTCATGCTGCAGAGCGCGCGCCTCGAAGGCGTCGGTGGTGATCAGCACCCGCTCGCCGCTCAACGGCAGCTGTCCAGCCACGGTGATCCTGGTCGCACGCTTGACATCACCAGTGAGGTCTGGCACCGACATGCAACCCTCGCGACCCTTCTCATTGCGGCTCGCATCCAGGATTTCGGCGTTCACGAGCACGATTAGGCCGTGGCTAGCGCGCGCCTTGGCATGGCCTGAGACGTCAACGCAGAAGACCTGCGCGGCTATCCCGACCTGGGGTGCCGCAAGCCCGACGCAGCCAGGCGAAACTCGCATGGTCGCCACGAGATCGGCACAGAGCTGGACCACTGATGGGTCGGTGGGATCGACCTGCGAACCGAAAACCGAGAGCACGTGACTGGGCGCATGGACCACATCGAGCACTTGCCCTTCCGGCAGGGTAGGCAGCGTCAGGTTCACAGCTGATCGTTCTCGAGCAATCGCATTGTGCAATCGATTCCCAGCTGGGCGGACACATCCGCGAGTCGCGTCTGCAGCGCCTCGATGTCCGCCGACCGAGGCATATCGACCTCAGCCAGCAGCACGTAGAGCGTGCCCGACAGACGTGTGGTGAGGTCTGTGATGTTGCCGCCCGCCTCGGCAATGACACTAGCCAGTTGCGCTACGATCCCGAGCCTGTCTGCACCATGAACAGTGACCAGGTAGGTAGATCCCAGCGGCGGCAGGTCCGGCTCTTCCGGCACCTCTCGTACGGTGACGTCGAGCGAGCCGTTCAGCAATGGTCGCAACGCGGCTTCCACCTGGGCAGTGTCGGCATCGCCTGCGCAGATCAGTGTCATGGCGAAGTGACCACGCAGGAGTGTCATCGAGGAGTCCTCGAGATTCATGCCGCATCGTGATAACACCTCAGCAGCCTGCGCGATGATGCCCGGCCGGTCATGTCCGACGACCGTGATGGCGAGAGAGGTCATCGCGGCATTCTGTCACCGGCCCAGGAGTTCGAGGGCGATCCCATCCAGAATGTCCGATTCGCTGACGATCAGGTCTGACACGCTCAAGCGTGCCCCGATCCTTGACTCGACAAGCGCGCCGCCGGTGATCACATCAGCGCGACCTGGATGCATCGACGGCAGGGCCCTGATCTCATCAACAGTCATTCCAGCCAGTCGGTGAAGCAGCTCGTCGATCGCCGGCACCGGGATCCTGGAGCCGTGCACCCGCTCCGGGTCGTAGCGCTCCAACTCCAGATACACGCCCGCCAGTGTTGTCGCGGTGCCGGCAACGCCGATCCAGGTACCGATCGAGCTGAAGTCCACCGCACCGCCCGCCAGCAGGTCGTCAATGTACGCGGTCGCCCGCTCAAGATCATCATCTGCGGCCGGGTTTTGTTTGAGGAACCGTTCGGTGATCCGCACCGATCCAATGTCGAGTGAGATCGCATTATGCATATCACCGTTGGCACTGCCGGTGATCAGCTCCGTCGAACCGCCTCCAATGTCCATCACCAGAACCGGCTCACCTTGCGGTTTGACTCGACTCAGAACTCCGAGAAAGGACAATCGGGCCTCGGTCTCACCACTGATCACGTCCGGCAAGACTCCGAGACGCTCTTTGATGCCGGCGAAGAAGGTTTCGCGGTTCTTCACATCGCGGGTAGCTGAGGTCGCCACAAAGTGGATCTGCACGGCAGGCACGTCGGCTTTCTTGATCAACTCCGCGTACGACTCAGCCGCTGCGAACGTACGCTGCAGTGCATCGGGATGAAACTCACCGGTGGCATCGACGCCCTGGCCAAGCCGTACGATCTCCAGCCGCCGCTCCAGATCTTTCAGCCCACCTGAGCCGTTTGGTTCGGCAATTAGCAGGCGGATGGAATTGGTTCCACAGTCGATCGCAGCGACTCTGGTCATGACACCTCATCTAAGCAGGGCCGGGCCCAGAACTTTCCTACTTCCCGCAATGCCTCGTCACCGAGTGGGTTGAGTCCCTCTCCGGCGGCGAGCGAGTGAGCCACCAGAGCGTGCAGGCACTTCACCCGGTCGGGCATCCCGCCTGCTGAAATACCGGTGATCTCAGGCACGGACTCAAGTTGTTCGCGGTCTTTCAAGTAATGATCATGGGCCCGTCGATACGCTTGAGCAAGATCGCGATCATCGCTCAGCCGCTGCGTCATCTGCGCCATCAGGCCTTGCGACTCCAGAGCCGAGCAGGCCGCAACAGCTCGCGGGCAGGTGAGGTAGTACAACGTTGGAAACGGTGTGCCGTCATCCAACCGGGGACGGGTGAGCACGACCGCCGGCTTTCCGCAGGGACAGCGATATGCGATGCCTGCTACGGCGCGTGGCGGTCGCTGCAATTGGGCACTGATGATGGCCTCATCC
>JBKPEY010000020.1:0-2931 GCA_046744405.1 Actinomycetota bacterium | reverse complement strand
GGGCTGACGTACGAGATTCAGACCTTCGCTGGAGCCGGGCACGCGTTCTTCAACGACACCGGTCAGCGCTACAACCCGGAGGCCGCCCAGCAGGCGTGGCAGAAAATGTTGGATTGGTTCAACCAGCACCTGAGGTGAGATTCCGACCTGGCTGTCCGCAGGCCCTCGGCAGCCAGCCCTGATGCGGTCGAGACGGGCAAACTCATCACACGAGAACTCGTGGGGGAGCAGCGTAGTCTTCGAGGATGTCCACCGCCGTTGCCGAACGACCCGCGCCGCTGAGCCGGGTGTGGTCAGGCAACAAGATCATCGCCGAGGACCTCACTGGCGAAGACCTGAGCGACGTACTAGAGCTGCACTCCGACGCCTCGGCATGGTGGGTGTTGCCGCGAGATCACGACTACGGCGCCATAGAAGTACGCCATGTGGCCCATGCTCTTGATCTTGACGAGCCGGCGATCAAGGACCTGCTCGCCGAGGACAGGCGGGCCAAGTTCGAGGCAATTGGTCAGGCGCGGTTGCTGATCACTAACGCAGTAGCGGTCGACAAGGATCGGGCACAGATCATGGCGTACCCGGTGTCCATGATCGCCACCGATCGGGCAGTGATCTGCCTGGTGGATCAAACCCCGGACTTTCAGCCGGCGCAGCTATTTCTGCACAACCAAGACGTGATCGCAAAGGGCGGCATCGAGGCTGCGGTCCAGGTGGTGATCGCTGCTGTGATCAGCACCTACGAGGAGGCGCTGCAATGGCTGGAGGACTCTAGCGACAGCTTGGCCAGTGTGTTGTTCGAGGAGCGACCGCTCGATAAACCGGAGCAGCTGTACGCCTTCAAGCTTCGAGCAGCCCTCTCCCAGCTACGCCGGCTGACCGATCCGATGCGGACGGTAATGACTGACGTCCTCGACAACCCGCCCCAAGCTCGAAAGGGAAAACCAGGCCGAGACCCGGCCATTGACCGTCACTGGGTAATGCTGTCTGAGCATCACACCCGGGTAGCCAATGCTGCCGATGCGCTTCGCGAGGCGCTCTCATCGATCTTCGACACCAGCCTTGCGCTCGCCGATGTACGGCTGAACCAGATTGTGAAGAAGCTCAGCTCCTGGGCGGCGATCATCGCTGTTCCTACGCTCGTGACGGGCTTCGTTGGGATGAACGTCCGGTTCCCGCTGGCGGCGACTACCGTCGGGTTCTGGGTCTATCTCGTGCTGATGCTCGCGGCGAGCGTGGTGCTCTATTTCGTCTTTCGCGCCAAAGACTGGCTCTGATCGCCCTCGTGGGACAGTCAAAAGATTAGGTAGGGTTTTGTCGCAAGAGTCCCCGTGGCGAATGCGCCCGGGGGCTTCGGTCTTTCTCTCCGGCTGGAGAGCTAGGAGGACGGCGATCACATGCCGGCAATTGTGGTGATGGGCGCCCAATGGGGCGACGAAGGCAAAGGTAAGGCCACCGATCAGCTTGGGAATCGAGTCGACTACTGCGTCCGGTACTCAGGCGGCAACAACGCCGGCCACACGATCGTGGTGGACGGTGAACGCTATGCCTTGCACCTGCTGCCGTCCGGAATCTTGAATCCCGAGTGCACTCCAGTGATCGGCAATGGGGTCGTGGTGGACCTCGATGTGCTGTTGACCGAAATCGAGGAGCTGGCGGCGCGCGGCGTGGACGCCTCCCACATGGTGATTTCTGCGAATGCACACATCATCACCTCCTACCACCAGGTGATCGATAAGGTCACCGAACGGTTTCTCGGCAAGGCTCGGATTGGCACGACCGGCCGCGGCGTAGGTCCGGCGTACTCAGACAAGGTCAACCGGATCGGCGTGCGCGTTCAGGATCTGTTCGATGAATCGATCCTGCGCAAAAAGGTCGAAGCGGCACTCGAGCAGAAGAATCACCTGCTCGTCAAGGTCTACAACCGGAGAACGATCGAACCGGACGAGGTGATCGAACACCTGCTCTCCCACGCCGAGTGGATCAGGCCACACGTCGTTGATGTCAGCAAGTTGCTCAACGATGCTCTAGACGCGGACAAGGTGGTGCTCTTCGAGGGGGCGCAGGCTCACCATCTCGATGTTGATCATGGAACCTATCCCTATGTCACGTCCTCGAATCCGGTTGCCGGTGGGGCTTGCGTGGGCACCGGAGTTGGACCCACGCGGATCGACCGGGTGGTGGGGATCGCCAAGGCCTACACCACGAGGGTGGGCGCGGGACCGATGCCGACCGAGTTACACGACGAAGACGGCGAGAGACTCGCGGAGGTGGGTGTCGAGTTCGGTACGACAACCGGACGTAAGCGGCGGTGTGGCTGGTTCGACGGCTTAGTGGTGCAGGCGTCCGCGCGTGCCAACGCCTTTACCGACGTCTTCTTGACCAAGCTCGACGTGCTCACCGGCTGGGAGAAGATTCCGGTTTGTGTTGGCTATCAGGTGAACGGCGAACGCTACGACACAATGCCGCTCACCCAGTCGGAGTTTCACCATGCCGTCCCGATCTATGAAGAGCTGGACGGTTGGACCGAGGACATTTCCGGCTGCCGGGAGTTTGATGACCTACCGAAGAACACCCAGATATACGTGAACCGGATCGAGGAGCTCTGCGGTGCCAGGATCTCCGGTATCGGCGTCGGCCCGTCCCGCGAACAATCAATCGTGATCAACGACTTGCTGTGATCTCGCACTGTTCGCCGCTGGCGCTGCAGCGGTGAAGCGCTGGTAGGCATCGACACATCAGTCAGCTCAAACGCTTTCTGCCGACGTGGGCAGAAAGGACGGAAAGCCAAGCCGCGGATAGAGATCGTCGCGGTGGAAGCGGGTGATCGCTGCGATCCGCTCGCCGCCGAGCGTCAGCACGAAGAATCCAGATGGCCGCGCGAGGCGCTCCTCCGGATCACCGAGGTAGCTGGCGAACGCCGGCTGATTATTGGCC
>JBKPEY010000011.1:0-12867 GCA_046744405.1 Actinomycetota bacterium | reverse complement strand
GATGATCTCCACGCTGACATCGACGCCGCTGAGGAACAGCGGATGACACAACGGAATGAGATCCGGTGTCTTCTTGGCCGCTTGAATGCCAGCAATCCGGGACACGGCCAGTGCGTCCCCCTTAGGCACGGTGCCGTCCCGGAGCGCTGCTACGCACTCGGCGCTGAGCAGTACACGACCTGCGGCGGTTGCCGAACGCGATGTGACCGCCTTGTCGGAAACATCGACCATGCGTGCGTCGCCAGCCGCGCTGAGATGCGGAAAACGACCCTCGCTCACCGCTACTCCTCAGTCAGCTTGGAGACTCGTCGAGCAGCCATACGTCAACCTCTTGACCGGCGGCAACGAACTCGGTGTCTTCAGGCAAGATCACCAACCCGTTCGATCGGGCAAGATCGCCGAGCAGATGGGAACCGTGTCCACCGGCAAGCTCCACCTGCCAGTTAGCCAAGCGTCCGGCCCTGATGATGCCCCGGGCCAGCTGCAGACGACCCGGAATGGACTTCATGTCATGCGCCGCTGCGCATTTCACCACTGTCCGGACGTACGGGCGCGCGCCGATCAACTTGCGAATGACAGGCCGTACGAAGGCCTCGAAAGAGACGAAGGCACTCACCGGGTTGCCGGGGAGCATGATCATCGGAACTCGATCATGGCCGATCAATCCGAAGCCTTGCGGCTTGCCTGGCTGCATGGCGACCTGTGCAAAGTCACAGGCACCCATCTCCGGCATCACCGCCTTGACGATGTCGAAGTCGCCTTGACTGACTCCGCCTGTTGTCAAGATCAGGTCAGCGCGCAGCAGTTGATCAGCGATCAGCCGTTTGAGTTCATCGCGATCGTCGCTTACTTGTCCGACTCGGAAGACCTGAGCACCCGCCGCCTTGGCGGCAGCTGCCAGCAGGTAAGAGTTCGAGTCGTAGATCTGTTGCTCGCTGCTGAGCTCAAGCCCTGGATCCACAAGCTCGGATCCAGTGGCGATCACCACCACCCGCGGACGCGGCCGGACCTGTACCTTCTCCAAACCGATGCCTGCCAGCACCCCAATATCGCGTGGGCCCAAATGATCACCCTCGCGGAACAGCCGGGTGCCTGCCTTGATGTCTTCACCAATCCGACGGATGTGTTGTCCCTCGACACTCGGCGCGAAGATTTTGACGTCGCTTTCACCACGATCGGTATTCTCGTACGGCACGATGGTGTCGGCATCCAGCGGCACCGGTGCCCCTGTCATGATCTTCATCGCAGTTCCCGGAGACAGCCGGTGCAGCGCCGCCTTGCCCGCCGCGATCTCGCCAACGACCGGCAGACTCAGCGGCGCATCCTGGGTGGCCTCGGCCACATCATCGGCGCGTACGGCGTAGCCATCCATAGCCGAGTTGTCGAATCGCGGCAGGTCGATGGTGGCAACGATGTCTTCGCAGATGTTGAGGCCCACCGAGTCGAGGATGTGCTGGCGGAAGGGCCGCAGCGGGGTCATGCAGCTCAGCAAATACTGCCGGTGCGCCTGCATGGAACGTAACTCGCCACGATCCGGTTCCGGCGGCTCCGGCAGCGGCTCGAACGGCGACACAACAGACTCCGTTTCTTGGTTTCTCTTCCGAGTGAACAACGGCATGCCCACACAGTAATGCCGGTTTGATTGCCTCGCTGCCAAGCTCGCTCTGCCCAATCGCTCGCTCCGCTCGCGATATTCGCGAGCGCGGATCGCGCCTTGGAGCGGGATCCGAGTTGCCCATTCGGGTAGCACAAAGATGATCATGAGCTCCGACACGCTGGGCGCACTGCAAGCCATTTAGGCTGCCAGCGCGACTAGGCTAGGTCTGTGCAAACCCAGCCTGAGGCCGTCGACCTTGCGGCGATGGCGGCAATCGACGCTGCAGCAATCGCTGGGGCGAAGCAAACGCTTCGGAAAGCCATCTCGTTCCGCCGCGACTCTCGCACGAGTTATCAGCGGCAACGCGACGACAACTTGCGGATGTCACTGCTCGAGGCAGCGCTGCAGGACCGGATCCCGGACACCGTCGCAGCGTACCTTTCCCACGGTTCCGAGCCCGGGACACTTCAGCTCGTTGCGTGGCTGGCAGCTAATCGCGTCCGGGTGTTACTGCCGGTGCTCTCTCATCCGATCGGTGGTCGCCTTGACAAGCCTGCTTGGGCAGCCTACGAAGGACCCGATTCGCTCCGCATCGGGGCTTATTCGATCTTGGAACCAACCGGCGAGGTGGTGCCGAGTGAACAGCTGCCAGAGGCGGAATTGATCATCTGCCCCGGACTGGCCGCCAACTTGCACGGCGACCGGCTGGGTCGAGGCGGCGGGTGGTACGACCGGGCTCTGCGCCATGCATCTCAGAGCGCGCCGGTCTGGGTGCTACTCAACGACGACGAGGTGCTGGAGACCATCCCTATGCATGCTTGGGACCATCGCGTCGATGTCATCGTTACCCCAACGCGCATGATCACCTGCGAGCCATCTGTGCTCTGCAATTTGTGACATCTCAGCCGAAGATCAGCGGACTGAAAACCCGAGCTCTCCGCGGGGCTCCTCCTCGATAACCTCAAGCTTGATCACCCGCGCCCGCGACGGGCCCTGACGGGTCCATTCAACGAGTGCCTGGACAGCTGCCGGGTCACCCTCGAAGACAGCTTCGACTGCGCCGTCCTCACGGTTGGTCACCCAGCCAGACACTCCGTGAACCGAGGCCTCGCGTCGACAGCTGTCCCGGAAGAACACGCCCTGCACACGCCCGTGTGCAACAACCCGGCGACGAATCACGGCACTAGTTTGGAGTAAAGCGCGATTGATGCGCTTCCCGAGGTCTGCTAGCTACCTGGTAAGAGTTCTTGCCGAGTCGCGGTGCGCGCCTCGACGGCTCCCGGCGACGAGACAAAAGGCCAGAGCTGTTGATTGGCCCACAGTTCGGTCTGGTCCTCGTAGTGACGATTGAAGGCATGGCCAGAGACCCCGCTCTGGTTCACCCAACGCGATGCGTCCAGATCGCCAAGATCAATTAGCATGCGCATGGTCGGAGCTTCGGTGACGGCGTAGCCATTGCGGTCGTCGTACGCCATGGCATTCACCACCGCTGGACCACCGCCAACTTGATAGTCGCCCCGGTTGAAAAGATCTTCGACCGGCTTGATCCCGCTACGCCCCAGTGTCGGGTTGGCAAGCCGTACGTGGTGCAGCTTGCCCCACTGCCATTGATCGGTATCGCGCGCCATGAGCGAGGTGATCTCTTTGCGGGCGTTGGTCATAGCGGCTAGCAAGATGTCATCGCGAGTCTCGATCTTGTCCTTGGTGGTGACATCGTCCCACCACGGATTCTGGACCTGCTTCATCAACATCGTCAGGATGGCATACCAGCGATCACCTCCGGCCGGCCATAACTCCTGAGGGAGTTCGTCGCGGAAGGTGAGCTTGAAGATGTTGTGGCAGACAACGCTGAAGTAAGCAGCCGCAGCCGAGTCCTTGCTCGCCGAATAATCCCAGCCAACAAGCGTCCGCTGCCCCTCGACTACCCAGGGATCGGCGATTTTGATCTTGAGCAAGATCGGAACCAGCTCAGCAGCAAACCGAATGGTGTCGTCGTAGAAAAGTTGTTCAGCACTGTCCATGGTCAGCGGCGGAGCCTCGCGCAGCCGGTCAATGATCTGTTGGCTGCGCCAGCCGTATGAGAAACTCGAGCCGATCGGATAGGGATACTGCGCTCCGATCACTTGCTGATTGGCAGCGACAATGAAGCCACTGGGCGGGTTTTGCACATAGGGCAACTTTGCGAAGGGAATGGTTCCCTGCCAGCCATAGCTCGGATCCCAGCCAGGCGAGGGCTTCGTGCCATTTCCTTTACGACGAAGGGGCACCGCGCCAGCCAGCTGATAACCGATGTTGCCAGCAGTATCGGCATAGACAACGTTTTGCGACGGGGCACTCACCAGCGCCGCCGCCGCTCGGAACTCATCGAAGTTCTGCGCTTTGTCGAGCGCCAGTAGCGCATCCATCGTGCGGCCCGGCTGAAGTGCTGTCCAGCTCAAGGAGACGGCGTAGGGTGCCGTCCCCGGACTGGTCCTGCTGGCCGAGACCTGTTGCAGCCGCTGATCAACATCGGACAACAGCGGTCCATGCCGTGAGGAGCGGATCCGGATAGTGCGGGGCTGATCTTCCCCGCGAACCCCGACCTCCTCGGTGATGACCTGAAGCGGAACGTAGTTCTCCCCCTCGCGGACGGTGTCACCCTGCACATCTTCCACATAGAGGTCCTCCGCATCGACAAAGCTCGTGGTCAGACCCCAAGCAATTCTGGTGTTCTTGCCGATCACCACACCAGGCACAGCCGCCATGCTGAAACCGGAGACCTCGAACGGACACGCGGAGGATAGGGTGCGGCAGTGCAGGCCGACCTGAGCAAACACCGACGGGATGGACGTAGGCAGATGCGGGTCGTTGGACAAGATCGCCTTGCCGCTTGCCGTACCGGATCCAGCCACAGCCCAGGAATTCGAGCCGGTCCCATCACCATCGGCGCCGCTGCTGAACAGTTCTGAAACCGATTTATTGACCTTGGCCACATTCTCCAGCACGCTCGTCGCCTGGCGCAGTTGATCAACGCTCAGCCCAGCCGGCAGCGGTCGTGCCGACCCGCGGCTGGCAGAGGGGTCAAAGGCCTTTCCAACAACGTCTCCGCGGCGGAGGATCGGTGCAAAGTCCTTATCCAAGGGGTATCGGGGGAATAGGCTCGCTGCACGTCCTGGCCCAAGTTTTCCGGTGATGATCGCCCGCTCTGCCTCCTCATCCAGGTTGGACCCCAAATCCCAGGCCATGACCTTGAGCCAGGACACAGAATCGGCAGCGGTCCACGGCTGGGGCGCATAATCCAGGCCCTGCAATCTGAGCACGGAGTACTCCAGCGAGAGATCGCCGCCACCTCGATCCGCAATGTAGGAGTTCACACCCGCCGCGTACGCGTCGAGATAGCGGCGAGTCGAGGGTGCCAGCAGCGCCAGCTCCTGTTCGGCTACGCGTCGCCAACCGAGGGTTCGGATGTAGGTGTCGGTCTCGAGCTGGGACTTCCCGAAGAGTTCGGAGAGCCGGCCGGCGGCGAGATGGCGGCGGAAATCCATCTCGAAGAAGCGATCTTGAGCATGGATGTAGCCCTGGGCCAGAAACAGATCTTCCGGATTGTCCGCATATATCTGGGGCACTCCGAATGAATCGCGCAGCACTTCGACCTTGCCCTTGAGGCCGGCCACCATCAATCGACCGGAGGTCTCCGGGAAGGACTTTCGTACGGTGGCTATCCCGACGCTACTCAAGCCGGCCAGCGCAAGCACCAGCACGATGGCGGTGAAGATGGGCCAGCGAGGGATGCGGCGCACCGTCAAACTCTAATGTCCGCGACTGTGCTGCTCGCCGACAGACACAGACGACCTCACAAGAGACTGACGGGTGAGCCGGTTCGAGTGCCCGTCAAGGCGTGCCCGCAGAGTTCGTGACAGCGGTTGCGCGGGCGCGACCATCCTTAGCAGTCGGTATGCTTGAGTGCTAGTTGCGGTTGAACCTACGAGGCGAAGCTGCTTGGTATTCCTCGTGATGGCAAGCGTCGGCATTGCGCGAGCGATCACCAAGGAACAAATGAAAGACACCGATGCCCACCTACCAATACCGCTGCACCGATTGCGGCGAGGACCTTGAGGCCGTGCAGAGGTTTAGCGACGCGCCTCTCACGATCTGCCCTGCTTGCGGCGGTCATCTGCGAAAGGTCTTCAACGCAGTCGGCGTGGTCTTCAAAGGCTCCGGTTTCTACCGCACCGACAGCCGGAACGGATCGAAGGGCGGAGACGGTACCGAGTCGCGATCAGAAGACAAGAAGTCTGGAGTGGAGACCAAGTCAACCGACAAGGAGCCCGCAGGCAAAGGGTCAGCGGGGTCAGGCAGCTCCAGCAGCGGTAAGCAGCCGAGCTCTAACGGATCATCGTCCACAGGCCAGAAGGCGGCCGCTAGCTAGCCTGTGGATGCGCCGCACGAATCCCGCGCGCGTCCTTAGCCTGCCGGCATGACCAATTGCTCGCCGCCACCTCGATCTTCGCCATTCCGCCGATGCCACCCGTGACGGCCCGGCGGCGCCGACCGTTGCAGGCACTTGCCCGAGCCGCATCCTGGCACCGTCGAAAGCTCGCGGTGGTAGCCGCTATTGCGTCGATGCTCACCGGACTTTCCGCCGTAGCACCTGAAGGCCCGGCCACGATCACAGTTGTCAAGGCAAAATCTCGACTGCCTGGCGGGATGATCCTCTCCGTATCTGATCTAGTACTCGATCGAGTTGTCGCATCTGATGTGCCAGAAGGAGTCCTGACCGACCCCAACGAGCTTGTTGGTAAGACACTGGCGGCGCCGGTAGCCCAAAACCAAATGATGACCTTGCTGACTACGACCGCAGGGCGTACCAGCGTTCCAACTGGCCACGTCATTGCGCCCCTGAGACTTGGCGACGCGGCACTGACGGCGTTATTGCGACCCGGCGATTTAGTCGAAGTCGTCGCCGCCGATCCCGATGGGGGCGAGCCGGCGACCGTTGTCGCGTCCAACGTGCGAGTTGTTACCGTGCCGGAGGCGCCAAACGATCGGGCGGGCCCAGGTCCGGATGGTGGCCTGGTGCTCATCGATGTGGACAGCCGCACCGCAGCGATGGTTGCGCAGGCCGCCGCATCGGCGACGCTGAGCGTCTTCTGGCGCTAGCTCATGCGGATATTCGTTCAAGCGATCGAAGCCAACCATGGAGACTGGCGAGTTCTTTGCTCGGCTTGAAGCCGATCAGTCCAAGAGAGCAGGCTGAGCCATCCGCGTCAGCCGACCGATCAGCCTGCCTGATCTCCGAGCGTCGAGCCGGCAGCGACGATTTGTGCATTCCCGCGATCCTGCAGAGTCACTGCACCGATCACACGAACACCGGCCTCGAAGCTCCAGTCCCCCTGCACAGTCAAAGAGCGCGCTTGGCTGAGCGAGGGCGCCCCAGTGGGGAATCGTCCATCAAAGTCAGTGATCATCTTGTAATAGTCATCATCAAGATCAACGACCGGCACCGGATCGGCCACCGCCACCAGCTGTCCACTGGCTTGAAGCTCATAGGCATCGGAGCGGAGCACGAGCAAGTCACTAGTTGTCTTGACGGGTAGGAACCGATCACGACCAACTCCAATAGCGGTCGCGCCTTCGAAAACCTCGACCGCGGCGCCCATTGCCGTCTCAATCTGAATGACCTTCGGCGATGATGAGTCGCCTGGATCGACGGTCTTCTCATTTTTGATCAACGGAAGCCCCAGGACACCGTTGCGCTCCCGTAGTGTGCGATCAAGGATCTGAAGGTCGAACCACAAGTTGTTGCAGTGGAAGAACGGGTGCCGAAACTCATCGGTGAAGAAGTGCATCTCGTCTTTGGGCGTCTGAGCGGTGTCACGCAAGATCAACTGTCGATCAGACTTGCGGATGGCCAGGTGACCACCTTTACGATCCGCCGCAGTGCGGCGGCATATTTCGGCCGCGTACGGCGCGCCGCTGGCTGCAAACCAACCCGCGATCGTGGCATTAGGCGCTGCGCCGAGATTGTCGGAGTTCGACACCGAGGCATAGCGATAACCCAACGACAGAAGGCGATCAAGGATCCCCGACGTCGCGAAGGCGGTGTAGAGATCGCCGTGGCCAGGCGGACACCACTCCAGGGAAGGATCAGCGGGCCATTCAACTGGCATCAAATCACCCGCCGTCAACTTCGGTTCCTGGTTCTGCACAAAGCCGAGATCAAGCCCGGCGACCGCAAGATCGTTGTAGGGGGCGAGGGCTGCGAGCGTGTCATCGTGAGTGCGGAAGCTGTTCATAAACAGCAGCGGTAGCTGGATCCGGTGACTCGCGCGCGCCCGCCGGACTTGATCAACAATGATGTCAAGGAAGGTCTTGCCATCGCGTACCGGCAGCAGCGACTTGGCCTTGTCCATGCCCATCGAAGTACCCAGACCACCGTTGAGCTTGATGATCACAGTTTGCTCCAGGGCCGCTGCGGCATCCGCTTCGCTTACGGAGATGTCGCTCAGCATGGGCGGATCTACCAAAGGCTCGATGGTGTCTTCGGGAATGAAGCCGCTTACCCCTGCTTCAAGTTGGCGGTAGTAGTAGGTGAAGACGTCAATGGCCTGCTGGGGGACGCCAGCGGCGACCATCTTCTCTTGGGCTAGCTTCAGACCCGTCTCGCTCATATTCAGATCTTAGGAAAGAAGCTACGTATCGCGCGCCGTTCCAGGTGCGCGTACTACTCCTTCTCCGGTGGCGGTGGAGGAGGAGCTACTGCAGCCATGAAGGCAAGCGTTGCCTTGCTGATCTCGGCCTGAGCCGCAGACCTGTCGATTGTTGGTGTCCCGTCACCTGGCTGGTCGCCGTAGTCGCCGAACGAACTGTGCACCGCGCCATTGATCACGACAAATGATGTGCTGGGCGGAAGGTCCACCCTGGAAGCCTCGATGTCTGCTGGTGTCACGAGTCCGTCAGCAGTGCCGGATATAGACAGCACCTCGAGGTCGTTGCGGGCGATCGGATCTGCAGGGTAAGAGGCGAAGAGCATCAGCCCCTCCACCCGATCGTCGTCGTCAGCCAGGGAGGCGGCGACGGTGCCGCCAAGGGAATGACCTCCAACCACCCAGTGGGCGATCTCAGGATGAAGGTCGAGCACCTTCCGCCCGTGATCACCATCAACTATCGCTAAACCAAGCGGTTCTTTCAGAACCGCCACGAGGTATCCGGCTTCTGCGAGAGGACGAAGAACGCGTGCATACGCCCGCGAATCGACCCGCGCCCCTGGCACGAAGACGATTCCAGTCGTTGGCTTGATCGCTTCGCCTGCTGAATCTTCCCTGGCCGGGATTAGCTCATACCAGCCCAGCCTGTCGGAGAACCGCACACCTTGTTCGGAACGAAGAGCCGCGGTAGCAGTCGGCGTCGCGACAAAGGGCCGCGCGTAGCCAAGGACAACGACCAGAAGAAACGACAAGACGAGCAACGGAACCGCGAGGATTATGCGCCAGTGCGCACGCCGTAAGACTTGCGCTGAGTCCCGATGCGCCGGATGGTCCGGGTCACCTTCACGATCCTGCTGACCGCCGATGGTGAGAGAACCGATCGACCACGCCACGGCGATGAAACCAAGCAAGCCGCAAGCCATCCCGGCGATGAGCATGGCCGGATGACCGTTCAAGATAGCCGGCCAGCGGGTCCAGCCAAGCCAGACCGGCACGCCGATCATGGTGAGACCGAGCACCAACCAGATAAGCGCCAGAACCGTTCGACTGAGCGCTCCTGGTTGCCACATAGCGCCGAGTGTATGGCTTATCTATATGTCTTGGCTCTACATATGTTCGGGCAGTCGAATGTGCTAACCCGCGATATCGGCAACCGTTGCCCTGAAGGCACGCACAAGATCATCAATATCGACGAATGCGCTGTAACCATGGCCACCAGCGCCGAGTGCGGCGCGATGTCCTATCAGCCGCCGATCAACGATCACCGGCCAGATCGGTTCACTACCGATCGGCGTAATGGTCCCCCGCTCGTAACCGGTCACCTCGAGAGCCTCCGCTGCATCGGGAAGTTTCATCTTGCTGACACCAAGCAGCGACCTCAGCTTGGGCCAGGCAATCTGAGTGTCACCGGGGATCACGACAAACAAATAACTGTCGTTCGAGCGGCGGACGACGATCGTCTTTGCCATATCTGACGGACCGATGCCAAGGAGCTCCGCCGCCTCCTGGAGGCTGTGCGCAGCGGGCCGCCGCCGCAGTTCGACACCGAGTCCACGTTGATCGGCGTCAGCCAGCATTCGTCGTACGCCGGCGGTCAGCTCATCGCTCATACCCGCGCCTCGATGAGCACCTCGGCGATCGTGCGGTGCGAGGGCCAGATGCGGCCCTCCCGGAACCTGACCAGATCCCAGACGGCTACCTGGAGGACTCGTCCCAGAGTCCAGGCCGCCGCACGCGACCGATCCAAAGCCATGACTTCTGTCATCAGATCGAACCGGCACAACAGGGCCTGCGACAAGTTGCCAGTCTCGACTAGATCGTCCCAGCGGTTCCACAAGGCCGGCAATAACTCAAACCCCGAGTCACCGCCGAGCGGCTTGGGGTCGATCGCTTTCCATTTCAGATCCCCCCTGACGGTGGAATCGCCCATCGTGGCAAGAGTGTTGTAGTAATGCAGATCCCAATGCAACAAGCGGTTATCGATGGGATCTTTGATCAACTCACCGAACCGGTCGGTGCAGTTGATCAAGAGGCGGCGCTCGTCGGGATCCCCCGCCAGCTGAATTGCCTCCGGCGTTCCAGCCAAGGTGGCCGTCGCGACATCGCTGAGATGACGCATCCCAGTTGGCGCCGGGACGGAATTGAGCTGTACTAACAACTCCGCGATGATCTGGGCGGCCGCAAAGTCGTCCTGCATCGTCGAGAGGTCTCGGGAGGCGTCGAGCCGCTCGAGCAGCATCGCTCCTGAACAGGGATCATGCTCCAGCAGTTGCACCGCTCCCCTGCCGGCCCAGGCCTGCAGTGCCGCAGGTTCGCCACCGGTCTCGTCGTCAACTGGCTGCAGCTTGAGTACTGCCCTCGAACCATCGCCTCGCGCGACCGGGATGATCAGCGCCACGGCTCCGCATGCCAACTGGCCGTCTACCTTCAACCGCCATCGATCCAGATAATCGGCTGCCAAGGACGGCAGACCAGCGACCCAGCGCCGACCATCCTCTCCCGTGTATTTCTCGTGCAGTTCAGCCAATTCGGCTGGCACAACAATCTCGCTCTCGCCCAACACCGCTCTAAGTGTGCTGCAGGTCGTTGGCGGTCCGGAGTACGGGTGGTCGAGTCAAAGCCTGCCCGACGTCTCGGGCGGTTGTCCGAACGTGGAAGGTCGCCCTCTCCCCTGCTGTCAATGTGAGAAGAGCGTCATCGACAGTGGCATCCGAGGCCGCTTGATCGGCCAGCAAGGCGACATCCCGGGCCAATGAGCGCGCTGTCACCGTGACGGCATATCCATCATCGGCCGGTACGACCTCAGCCTCGACTGGATGCGGCTCCAGTGCCAGTTCGATGTCCTCCACAAATGTGTGCACTCGGATCAGATCATTCAGGCGTGCTACC
The DNA here is from genome assembly GCA_046744405.1 of Actinomycetota bacterium. Classification (GTDB taxonomy): domain Bacteria; phylum Actinomycetota; class Actinomycetes; order Propionibacteriales; family Propionibacteriaceae; genus Microlunatus. The sequence continues at coordinate 1,695 of JBKPEY010000011.1, read as the reverse complement.
ACGATCTCCATGGCCGGGTCGTCTGGTCTGGAAAGCACCTCAGCAAAAGCGATTGGCGTAACCGATTGTGGCTCGACGTTGACTTCCACATCGATGTTGGCAAGCGGGATACCATCGAGCCGCTCACGGCTCAGCGACAGCTCACCCTCCCATGGTTGATCCGTGTCATTGATCAGCACAGCCGAGACGATGCCGTTCTCGTTGTCGAAGATCAAGTTTCGCGGCGCAAACGCTCGGCGGAGCACGTACCACAGCGGCTTTGGCCGTCCTTCGGAGTCGATCGCAGCCCAAGAGGTGACCGGCCAGCAGTCGTTGAGCTGCCAGACAATCGCACCCGCTGTCCTCGGCCACCAGCGGCGATAGTGATCAATCGCGTAAGCCACGGCACGTGCCTGATTGAGCTGCGTGGCCCAGTGCCAATCTGCAAAGCTCGCCGGAATTCCAAGGTGTGGCGCTAGGCCACGATCGAGTTTGCCATTGCCATCGGCGGCCTTTTGGTGCAGCAGGAAGTTCGGGTCGTTCTTTGGATCGTTCGTCGAATCCAGCGGACCACCGTCGACCCGATGCACCCAGTCGATCAAGGTTCGCCAAGCGGGCGGAGCCTGGAATCCAAACTCAGAGCAAAACCGAGGAATCTCACTGCGGTAACCCGTGTAGTCGATGCGATTCCAGACCTCCCACTGGTGATGTGTCCCGTGGTCGGGATCATTGGGATGCACACGCTCGGTGTTCACGCCCGGCGAATATGGGCTGTTGTCGCTGTACGGGCGAGTTGGATCGAGATCGGCAAGGATCGTCGGGAAAAGCTCGCAGGCATACCGAGCGCCCCAGGTGCGGTCATTCAGCCGCTCCTTCCAATGCCAGTCCTCGTGGCCCCACAGGTTTTCGTTGCCGCCGTTGAGCAGCACCAGCGACGGGTGGGGCGCTAGCCGCACGACGTTCTCCCGGGCCTCGGCTTCGATTTCCTCCCATAGCGGTGATTCCTCCGGGTAGGCCGCGCAAGCCAGCAGGAAGTCCTGCCACACCAGCAGGCCGCGCTCATCGCAGGCGCGATAGAAGTCTTCGGTCTCATAGATCCCGCCGCCCCAGATCCGGAGCAAGTTCATGTTGGCGGCGCTGGCCTGATCGAGCCGGCGGGCGATCTGCTCGGCAGTAATTCGAGTCAGAAAGTGATCATTAGGAATCCAGTTGGCCCCTTTGATGAACACCGGTTGGCCATTGATCGAAATCGTGAAACGGGTACCAATGCCATCAGGGGAGGTGTCGAGTTCGACCGTCCGGAAGCCGATCCTGCGCTCCCACCGGTCGAGTTCTTGATCATCGTTAGTCAGCGTCATTGTTAGGTCGGCCAACGGCTGATCACCAAATCCAATGGGCCACCAGACGGGCGCATCGGGCACATCGATGACGAGTGTGGCGGTGCTAGCACCGGCATCAACAGTGCTTTCTGCGCGCCGGCCCAGAACTTCGGCGGCAAGCGTCAGTTGTGCTTCCGAATCGAGGCGCTCCAGGTCAATCCGCAGCTCGACGCGGCCGTCACCCGCGCTGTCAAGCGTCACGATCGGCACCACTTGAGTCAGCCGAGCAACGCTCCAACGCTCCAGCCGTACCGGCTTCCATAGGCCAGCAGTACGCAGATCAGGCCCCCAGTCCCAGCCGAAGCTACAGGCCATCTTGCGGATGAAGTTGAACGGC
>JBKPEY010000241.1:0-2894 GCA_046744405.1 Actinomycetota bacterium | reverse complement strand
GATCGTCGCCGCCATGGTCATCGCCGTGGTGCTGCAGTCGCTCGGCCGGATCAGCTTCCTGCGCATCTCCGGCCGCATTGGGCAGGACGTGCTGCTTGAGCTGCGACGTCGTGTGTTCGCGCATTTCCAACGGCTCGACGTGGCATTCCACGACCGGTACACCTCGGGCCGGGTCACCTCCCGGCTGACCAGCGACATGGACGCGATCACAGAGCTGCTGTCCGGCGGCTTCGACGGCCTGGTGACCGCCGTGCTGACCATGGTCGGCGTCGGCATTCTGATGGTGAGTCTGGACGTCAAGCTCGGCCTCGTCTGCCTGCTGTGCTTCCCGCCGTTGGCGCTGCTCGTGCGCTGGTTCGCGCGTAGGTCGGCAGTGGTCTACCGCAAGGTACGCGAAGCGTCCGCCCTGGTCATTGTGCAGTTCGTCGAGACGATGACCGGCATTCGAGCGGTTCAGGCCTATCGCCGGGAGCCCCGCAACGCCGAGATCTTCGGTGATCTGGCCACGCGCTACCGCGATGTCAACACGACATCGTTCCGGCTCGTCGCGGTCTTCATGCCGGGCGTTCGGCTGATCGGCAACGTGACCATCGGCGTGGCCCTGCTCTATGGCGGCCTACGGGCACTCGAGGGCGACCTGACGATCGGGGTGCTGACAGCGTTCCTGCTCTACCTGCGGATGTTCTTCGAGCCGATGCAGGAGATCAGTCAGTTCTTCAACACCTTCCAGTCCGCGTCGTCGGCGCTCGAGAAGCTGTCCGGGGTGCTGGCCGAGCGGCCCGGCGTACCGGCGCCGACGAGTCCGGTTCCCTTGCCGCGTGTCCGCGGTGAGGTCCGCTTCGACCACCTGAGCTTCGGCTACCTCCCGGAGCGGCCGGTCCTTCCGCACCTGGACCTGACGATCGCCGAGGGCGAGACCGTCGCGCTCGTCGGCACGACCGGGGCCGGCAAAACGACGATCGCCAAGCTGATGGCCCGGTTCTATGACCCGACCAGCGGTGCGGTCCGACTCGACGGGGTCGACCTCCGGACCATCGCTGACAACGACCTGCGGCGAGCCGTGGTGATGGTGACCCAGGAAAACTTCATGTTCTCCGGCTCGATCGCAGACAACATCGCCTTCGGCCGACCGTCGGCGAGCCGAGCCGAGATCGAGGACGCCGCCCGCGCGGTGGGGGCACACGAGTTCATTACGTCGCTGCCGGAGGCTTATGACACCGACGTCGCCAAGCGCGGTGAGCGGCTGTCGGCGGGACAGCGGCAGCTCGTGGCGTTTGCCCGGGCCTTCCTCGCCGACCCCGCCGTGCTGATCCTCGACGAGGCGACCTCCAGTCTCGACATTCCCAGCGAGCGACTGGTTCAGCAGGGTCTGCAGACGATCCTGGCCGACCGCACGGCGGTGATCATTGCCCACAGGCTCAGTACGGTGGAGATCGCGGACCGGGTGCTGGTGCTGGAACACGGGCGGGTGGTCGAGCAGGGCTCACCCGTGGAGCTGATCGGGCGAACCGGCGGTTGTTACGCCACTCTGCACCGGGCCTGGGAAGAGTCACTGGCCTGAGCTGTCCGATCGGTGCTCTTCTCGCATCTGGTCGCGCCCTGCCGCGGGACCGCTCCAGATGACCACCCCACTAGAAGCGGTCGAAGCGGCAGCCCGCCAGCGCCGGCTCGACGGTGCCGTCCACCAACTCCCGCGCGACCAGGCGGCCCACGGCCGCGCCGAGCGTGACCGCCGAGTGCATCACCGCCAGGTAGAGGCCGGGCACCTCGGTGACCGGACCGATGATCGGCTCGCCGTCGGCCGGCATCGGGCGTACTCCGCGTCGGGTGCTGAGCAGCTCGACGCTCGAGGCGCCGCGGAAGGTGGACCGGACGGCGGCGAGAGTCCGTTCGGGCGAGTCTGCAGCGGCAAGTAGCCGGTCCGGGGCGACTTGCCGGAGATCGAAGTCCCGGGTGTTGACCACGGTGCGGACCAGACCAGCCGGAGCGCGGAGCCGGAAGAGCGTCGCCAGCGACGGGTCGACCGGGACGCGTATACCGAGTGGCGCGCTCAGTGCGGCCGTAACCACTCCGGCCGCGAGCACCACAGTCGCATCGGAGAGGGGTCCTGCGGCCGTCTCGACCCCGACAGCTCGACCCGTGGCGTCCCGGCGGACCGCGGTGACCGGGGTGTCCGGATGTACCCGGGCGCCATGGGCGCGGGCGCCCGCGACCAGCCGCTCGGTCACGCCCACCGGGTCGACGGCGCCGTCACCGGGTGCCCAGACGGCCCACTCCGGGGGCTGCCGCAGGGTGGGCTCGAGCGTCAACACGGTGGCCGCGTCCACGATCTCCTGCCCGGGCCCGGCCTCCGGCGCGCCGTCCTCCGCGCCCCAGGACAGTGAGCCGGACCAGGTCACGGGGAGCCCCGGCAACTCGGCCTCCAGTCGGCGGTACTCCTCCGTCGCGGTCACCCGCAGCCCGGAGGCCGAACCGGTACGTACGCCGGACGCTCCGATCCAGGCGAACGAGTCCGCCGTCACTCCGGCGCCCGGCCGCCCGGCGTCGACCAGGGTCACGACGGCGCCGGCCCGGGCGGCGTGATAGGCCACCGAGGCGCCGACGATGCCGGCGCCGACGACGACCAGGTCCTTGCACACCGGAGGGCTCAGCACGTTGCCGACCTTACTGTCGGCAGCGCTCCGGCCCCGCACTCCCGACCTCTGCTCAGGGATGGTCGTGAAGGTGCAGCAGGGTGGTGGTTATCCCCTCCCGTCGTCACCCAGGGGCTAGCGGCACCTGAGGACCGTCGACCGCCATCTCGCACTCGACACGCTCGTAATGGGTAGGTCTACACCACGACGGCAGGCTTGATTGCAACGTGATTCGAATGGGATCGGCCTCGCCGATTCCCC
>JBKPEY010000520.1:0-3423 GCA_046744405.1 Actinomycetota bacterium | reverse complement strand
GAGATATACGCCAGAGCCGAGTCGATCGGATTGGCTCGCCGCAGCACGTCAAAGAACCAGCCTTGAGGCAATCCACTCGGCAGCTGGGTAGGCGCAAACAAGATCAACAGCAGGAACAGGCTTGCGGCGATGCTGGTCTTGTTGGAGTTGCAGACGCCACTGATCAATAGCCCGATGGAGCCCAAACCAACCGCCACCAAAGTGCCGACACAGAAGCCGAGGGCAAGCGCTTGGCCGAGGATTCCGACGCCGCGGGCAAGCACCCACACATACGGGATGGTGACAACGAATGTAGCGATCCACATGGTCAATGCGGCAATCAGCTTGCCTGCGATGAACGAGCGGCGAGAGACCGGGGTGACCAGCAAGCTCTCCAGAGTTCCACGTTCCCGCTCGCCGCTGATTGCGTCGGCACTGACGACCAGCGTGACCAAGACGCCAACGGCCACGGCGAGCTGCAGTACCAGGTTCACTGACTCGCGCTGTTCCAGAAAGTTCAGCGCCTGGTTGGTCGAGGTCAGATAGGTAACGGCGCTGAGCAGGATGCTGAACAAGAAAAGCAAGATCAACCCGCGGCCGCTGGTCCAAAGATCACGGGACTCCTGCTCCGCGACAACCAGCCATCCCGAGTGACCTTGGATGGTGGCTCGATCCTCGTGTGAGGTACCGACGTCTGGTGATGCGACTTGAAGCGTCATACCCCAGCCTCGCTGGTCATCTTGAAGAAGGCATCGGACAGCCGCGCACCTTCGAGCTCGAAGCGGAGAACTGGAATCCCGGCAGCGGTGATGGCTGCCAGGGCGGCGTTCATGATGTCGCTGGATTGGCCACCGGTGCCAGCGCCATCGACAGCGAGGTTCAGCACATCTGGTTGCCCGGCGATCTGATCGACGGTGAGGTTTGGGAAGCCGGAAAGGACGTTGCGGGCGCGTTCCACCAGGTCGAGCGGTACACGAAGCTCGGCGGACTGCTTGATCAAGGCCTTACTGATCACCTCGCCGACACTGCCGGCGACCGCCACTCTGCCGCGGTTGAGAATCACCACTTTGGAGCAGACTTCCTCAACCTCAGGCAGCAGGTGGGTGCTGAGCACAACTGTCGTTGCCCGGCCCCTGGCGATCGTGCGAATGAGGTCGAGAACGTGAGCTTGACCGCCAGGATCCAGACCCAATGTCGGCTCGTCGAGAAAGACCACGACAGGGTCATTGACGAGCGAGCGGGCGATGCCAAGCCGCTGCCGCATGCCCCGGCTGTAGGTAGAGATTGGTGATTCGGCGCGTTCCTCCAGCCCGACGGCGGCCATCAACTCGGCAGCCAGATTGCGTGCATCGCTGCGGTCCAGGCCGTACAGCCGCGCAAAGAAGCGCAGGTATTCGCTGCCTGTCTGATGCGCCGGGTAGCCGCTGCTCTCGGGCAGAACGCCGACGCACCGCCGAATCTCGTTAGCTGATGTAGACGGATGCCCGGCTATCGAGAATTCACCACCGGTGGGCTCGAGCACGGTAGTCAGCAGTCGAATCGTGGTGGTCTTGCCAGCTCCGTTCGGACCCAGGAGGCCGACAATCTCGCCTTGGGTGGCCGTAAAACTGACATCCTCGACCGCGCTTCGGCCACCGTAGTGCTTGGTGAGTCGCACCGCCTCCACGGTCATGCTGGTCATTGGCCTGCCCGGTCCTCATAAACCCCCGAGTGCGACAAGGTCACGTCCAATTCCAACTGACGTTTGATGAGAAAGAGATGAGAAGCTGACCGGGTGCCTTGTGGACTACCAAGGGGCACATCAAGATGCGATTGTTGTCGCATCACGATGCTAAGATGTCGCCATGAGGACGACCATCAACCTTGACGACGACGTCGCCAGCGAGGTAGCCAAGCTTCAGCGGGAGCGTGGCCTCGGAATGTCCGCCGCTCTGAATGAACTGGCTCGAGCCGGATTCCAGACGGCTCGTCAGGAGTACCACTACGAGCACACCTCGCATGAGATGGGAGCGCTGGTTGACATCTCAGATGTCGCCGATGTGCTGGAGCTCCTGGACGAGGCAGATCGATCCTCCGGCGCTGCCCATGCTTCTTGACGCGAATGTCTTGCTGTACTCGATCGATCGAACTTCGCGCCATCACGCGCTGTGCGCGGATTGGGTTCGGACCGCGTTTACGGGACCTCGTCGCATCGGGCTGCCGTGGCAGACCATTGGCGCCTTTCTCCGTATCGCAACTCATCCACGCGTATTCTCCCGACCACTTTCCTCAACTGAGGCGTGGAGCATTGTCGGGAACTGGCTGACGGCGCCGAACTGCTGGATCCCTCAAGCATCCGTGCGGACCGCACGCATCCTTGGAACGTTGATCAATGAGCTGGATATCCGCGGAAATCTCGTCGCCGACGCCCAGCTTGCCGCGCTTGCAATCGAACACGGGGTGCCTGTCGTCTCGGTCGATTCGGACTTCGCACGCTTCAGGGAGATCCGCTGGCTTAATCCTCTCCATCTATGACGTCCCTCGCCAATTGGGACAAGCAACTCAGCCGCATACGCTCCACATGTGGCGATCGTGACACTTCCAAATCCGCGAGCCTCCATTGCCAAAGGAGTGCGGGAGCGGCTTGCCGGAGACTTCGAGGCACAGCACGCCGAGATCTGGCGAGAAGGCGAGCGATGGTTTAGCGAACGGGATGTTATCTGGCGGGTACATGCCGATACCTCGATGTTCATCGGGGGTATCCGCGCTCTTCTGTTGCAGGCGCTGCACCCTGTCGCGCTGCACGCCGTCGTTGAGCATGGGGGCTTCAATACCGATTTCTGGGGGCGCTTCCAGCGCACCAGCCGATACGTCGCGCTGACGACGTACGGCACGGTGCCTGATGCCGAACGTGTGATCGCGGGCGTACGAGCAATTCACAAACGGGTAACTGGCACCACTCCAGATGGCGTGCCGTACTCTGCCGACGATCCGCACCTGTTGATGTGGGTTCATGTCGCTGAAGTGGACAGCTTCCTGACGGCCTTCCAGGCCTACGGAGAGCAGCGGCTGAACGCGGCTGAAGCAGACGAGTACGTACGCCAAGCAGGGTCAGTCGCCGCTCGGCTAGGGGTTATTGAGCCGCCGGCCACCGTGACAGAGCTGACCGCGATCCTGGAGGGCTATCGCCCAGAGCTCACCGGGTTCGGCCACGTGCGCCAGGCGAGCAGCTTGCTCCTCGCCCACCCGCCATTCGAAGGCTTCGCTCGAGCTGGCTATCACCTGCTTGCCGGAGGTGCCGTTTCAACGTTGCCGGCGTGGGCTCGTACAGAGTTACGGCTCCCGATGCTGCCGATCGCCGAACGCGCCGTCATCAGACCATTGGCCCGTCAGGCCACGAACGCGCTGCGTTGGGCTCTCTCCTCTGACTTGTCAGAATCCGGGTAGCGAGTCAGCTCGATCCCG
>JBKPEY010000133.1:0-3634 GCA_046744405.1 Actinomycetota bacterium | reverse complement strand
GAGCTGGCTGTCGCGAGAGGTGTCTTTGCTGAGGTAGGCGCTGCGCCGGCAGCCGAGGATGTCGATCGGCTACTCGGACGAGCGCGACCAGGTGGTCTCACCGAGCGCGAGGTCGAGGTGCTGCGGCTGGTGGCCGAAGGTCGCAGCAATCAGGACATCGCCCGTGCGCTGGTGCTTAGTCAAAAGACAGTGGAGCGGCACCTGAGCAACATCTTCACCAAGCTCGACGTGCCGTCGCGCACCGCCGCGGCAGCATATGCCCATGAGCATGGGCTGACTTCTTGAGTACGCCTTATCCTCGTCCGCTCGATCGATCGTCTACCAGTTGTGTAGGTGTCCGCGACCCTCGCTACAGCTGGGTGGTGTGTCGTTACCGCTGATAACGAAGTCATCGCAAGTCAGAAATCGGTTATTGATCTTGCCGAGCCCAAATGACCCGATCGCCACGACTCCGACGATCGCTGCCGCAAGAAGCCGGCGCCGATTCGGTATTTGCTCGTAGCCTGCAATGGTCACCCGCAGCAAGAGCGCAGCGAGGAAAGGCGCTCCGGCGAGCGTGAGCACGATCGCAACATAAAAAAGCAACCGCGACAACGGCCTTGCTCCAACCTCAGGCACCACAATTGCGAGCAGCAGCCACAGCGAAGGAAGCAGAAGCGCCAGCCGTCCCGGCCAGGAGACCCTATCGCGCCGCCCTTCCGTAAGACTCACCAGAAAAATGGCTGTGGACGCTGCCCAGAGCGCCAGCAGCTGCTGGAAAAAGATCACGCCGTATGCGCCCAAGTCGAATGCCGGCCACCACACAACCAAGGCCGCCGCAACGACAGCGACCGATGTTGCCTGCGTTGTCCGATCAGCGCTCACTCCGACGGCCTCTTGGCCGTTCGCTGGTGCGCCTTCTTCTGCCGCTGTCACGTGCAGCTATGAGGGGGTCCAGGGCTCCTGCCAGCCGCCGTAGTCGGCTACCAGGCTCTGGGCAGCGTCCGGCCCCCACGAGCCGGGACTGTAGGACTGCACCTCTGGTGGTGCATCGAGCAAGGGCTGCATGATCCGCCAGGTCTCCTCCACGCCCTCTTGCCTGGTAAACCGAATCGACTGGCCCACCATTGCGGCGTGCAGCAACACCTCGTACGGCGTTGCGCCTTCCCCACCCTCCTCCGAAAATGTCATGTCCAAAGTGATCGACTCTGGGCGCATACTGGCTGCACGACGTGCATCCAAGATGATGCGGAGGCCTGTCGAGGGATCCATCCTCAGTACGACTTGATCCGACTGCGCTATGCGGTCGCCCCACAGACCAAAGCCCAGGCGAGGTGGTTCATTGAACACGAGCCGCAGCTCGGTCTGAGTAACTGGCAGGCGCTTGCCCGCACGGATGAAGAATGGGACCCCGGACCAGCGCCAGTTGTCGATCTCCAACCGCAAGGCGGCGTAGGTCTCAGTGGTGGAGTCAGCGGCGACGCCGTCAATGTCGCGATATCCCTGGTACTGACCACGGACGTACGCCGCCGGATCGGCCGCGAGTGTGGCCTTGAACAAAGCCACCTTGGCATTGGTGATTGTCACTGGGTCACCGCCGGCAGGGGGCTCCATTGCAGCATAGGCGACGACCTGCATGAGATGGTTCACTACAACGTCTCTGAGCGCGCCCACGGGATCGTAGAAGTGGCCGCGATCCTCGACGCCGAAGTTTTCCGCCATGGTGATCTGTACACATTTGATGTAGTTCCGATTCCAGACCGGCTCCAGCATGGTGTTGGCAAACCTCAGATAGAGGATTTCCTCAAGCCCCATCTTTCCGAGGTAATGATCAATTCGGTACAGCTGCGATTCGTCAATGTATTGGTGGAGCTCATCGGCTAATGCGCGAGCCGAGGCCAAATCGTGGCCGAATGGTTTTTCGACGACAACCCGCCCGGACTTGATCAGGTCTGCCTCGGCCAGCCCTTTGACCACAGTTGCGAACAGGGAAGGCGGAATCTCCAGGTAGAAAACCGGACACTCGAAGCCCTTGATCGCTTCGCCGACGCGCGAATAGGTCGCCGCATCGTCGAAGTCACCCGACACGTACGAAAGTCGCGCAGCGAACCGCTTGAAGATCGTTTCATCGAGCTGCTCACCGGTGGCGGTGATCGACTCGCGAGCCCGTTCCACAAGTTGATCAACGGTCCAGTCGTTGACGGCAACACCAACGATCGGACAGTCCAGCAACCCTCGCTTTTCGAGCCGGTACAGCGAGTGAAAGGTCATGACCTTGGCCAAATCACCGGTTATACCGAAGATCACGAACACATCGGCTTGCTGCTGCTGGGATTGCGCCGAACCGCTACGTTCCACCATCGCTGGCCTTTCTGAGCCTGTCTGGGCCACCGACAACCACGCTAGGGAGACGGGCTGCGCCTGTCCTCACCCCGAGCGGGTGACTAAGGCAGCTCAGGGTGTTTGTGCTCGGTTCGAATGATGCTTTTGGCAGACGGCAGGGGCGATAGCAATCGTCTGGCCACCAATGCCCAGCTGCATCACCCCGGGCGGGTGATGCCGTGGATCGCTAGGTCGACAAGGCTCGGGATGTCATGACCGCGACACTCAGCGCACTTACGGCCATCCTCTCCGTGAACCCGGTTCCGTGGGCGCGGGCGCAGATGGCCTTCACTCTCGCCTTTCACATCATCTTGGTGCCGCTGGGAGTGTCCTGGGCCTTCATGACCTTGATCGCCAACTACCGTGGGATTCGGCACAACGACCGCGATGCTTTGAGGTTGGCTCAGCATTGGTCGAAGTACATGGCTGTGACCTTCGCCGTCGGCGCGGTCACCGGCACTGTGCTGACTTTCGAGTTCGGATTGCTGTGGCCACGATTTATGGGCCGGTGGGGTGAGGCGTTCGGCGTGCCGTTTGGCTTCGAGGGCTTGTTCTTCTTCACCGAGGCGATCTTCATCGCCATCTACATCTTCGGCTGGCGACGGCTGAAGCCGTGGGCGCACTTCTGGACGGGCGTACCCATCGTGCTGGCTGGGATCTTCGGCAGCATCTCAGTGGTCGCCGCGAACGCGTGGATGAACGCACCATCGGGCTTCGAACTCGACTCGAACGGAAATGTGATCAAGGTCGACCCAGTCGAGGTGATCTTCAACGACTCCATGCCATGGCAAGCGGCACACATGCTCATCGCGGCCTACTTGGTGGGCGGATTCCTGATCGCCTCCGTTTATGCAGTGGGAATGCTGCGAGGTAGGCGTGATCGGTACCACTACCTCGGGTTTGTGATCGCGTTCACCGTGGGGGCCGTCGCGGCGCCGATCCAGATGGGCGTCGGTGATGGCTTGGCCCGATGGGTCTACAACAATCAACCGGTCAAGTTCGCCGCCATCGAGATGGTGCCGACGACTGGCAGCGACGTGCCGGAGACACTGCTGGGCCACCTCAATCCCAACGGCACGGTCAGTGGAGGTCTGCCAATCCCGGGACTGGCCTCATGGCTTTCCGATCCGAACACGGGCGAGGCGACTGTTGTCCAGGGACTAGACACGGTTCCGCCGGATCAACGGCCGACCATCCGGCAGACCAATCTCGTGCACCTGTGCTGGGACATCATGGTGGGGCTTGGGACGCTGCTGTTCTTGCTGGCGGTCTG
>JBKPEY010000586.1:0-5162 GCA_046744405.1 Actinomycetota bacterium | reverse complement strand
CGACGCGGTGCGCGGCCGCGTAGCTGGCCTGCGGATCAACGCCACGCTCGAACCGCCGGGATGCCTCGGAGGACAGCTTGTGGCGTCGCGAGGTACGGGCAATCGTCATCGCATCGAAGTGAGCTGCCTCGATCACGACATTGCCGGTGCTTTCGGAGAGTTCAGTGGTTGCTCCGCCCATGACTCCGGCGAGACCAATCGGCCCGGAGGCATCGGTAATCAAGAGGTCGTCGGGGTGCAATGGCCGCACAACGTCGTCGAGCGTGGTCAGCTTCTCGCCTTCGGCGGCCTTGCGTACCACGATCGGACCGTCCAGGAGTTCTGCATCGTAGGCATGGATGGGCTGACCGGTCTCCAACATCACGTAATTCGTAATGTCCACCGCAAGCGAAATAGAGCGCATTCCGGCGAGCTGGACCCGACGGGCTAGCCAGCGAGGGCTGGGCCGAGTGGGATCGATCCCGGTGACAGTGACCGCGACGAACAGCGGGCAGGCCTCCGACAGTAGCTCAACCGGATAGCCATCGGTCGTCTCAGCGGGCACGACACGATCAACAGGATCGGTGAAGGCAACGCCTAGGGCTTGTGCGGACTCCCGAGCGATGCCACGGATTGAAAGGCAGTACCCCCGATCCGCGGTAACGGCGATGTCGAGCACTTCCTCGCGCAAGTGGAGCACCGGTGCGGCGTCGCTGCCGGGCTCCAGATCTGGCTCATCGAGCACCAGAATTCCGGTGTGATCATCGCCGAGACCTAGCTCCTTTGCCGAGCAGATCATGCCGTCGGAGACGTGGCCGTAGGTCTTGCGGGCGGAGATCCCGAAACCACCAGGGAGCACGGCGCCGGGCAAGGCGACCGCGACGAAGTCACCGACCTCGAAGTTGTGGGCACCGCATACAACACTGCGCGAACCGGAACTGTCATTGTGAGGACCAACGTCGACCTGGCACCAGCGGATCGATTTGCCGTTGGAATGAACCTCGACCTCATAGGCCAGCACCTTGCCGATCACCAAGGGGCCGCTGACATCGGCCCCGACCCGATCGACAGTCTCGACCTCTAGGCCAGCTCTGATCAGCGCGTCAGCTAGGGTACGGCCGTCAAGATCATCAGCGACGGCCGCGTACTCCCGAAGCCAGCTGAGTGGCGCCCTCATCTTGCGGTTCCTAAGAGTGCACGGCTGAACCGCACATCGCCTTCGATCATGTCGCGCATGTCTTCGGCGTTGTTTCGGAACATCAGTGTGCGATCGACACCCATACCGAAGGCGAAGCCTGAATAGACGTCGCTGTCGAGGCCACAGGCCTGGAGCACTCGCGGATTGACAATGCCGCAGCCACCCCATTCGATCCAGCCCTCGCTCTTGCAGGTGCGACAGGGATGATCGGGATCACCGACGGAGGCCCCGTGACAGACAAAGCACTGCAGGTCGACCTCAGCCGATGGCTCGGTGAAGGGGAAGTAGTTGGGTCGGAACCGGGTCCGAGTCTTCCCGAACATGGCCTGCGCGAAATGATCAAGAGTGCCGCGTAGGTGACCGAGCGTAATGCCCTTGTCGACTGCCAATCCCTCGATTTGGTGGAAGACCGGAAGGTGGGTGGCGTCGTACTCATCGGAGCGATAGACCCTGCCCGGACAGACGACGTAGACCGGCAACTCACGAGTCAGCAGAGCCCGTATCTGTACCGGCGAGGTGTGTGTGCGCAACACGATGCCGCCGTCTTCTGGCTCCACGAACAGCGTGTCTTGCATCGTCCGGGCCGGATGGTCGGGTATGAAGTTGAGGGCGTCGAAGTTCATCCACTCGGCCTCGAGCTCCGGTCCCTCGGCCACCTCCCAGCCCATCGCGATGAAAACATCAGCCATCAGGTCCATCAATGCCGTGATCGGGTGAACCGCGCCCAAAGGCTGGGTCTGGACTGGGAGGGTTACATCGACCCGCTCCTCAATCAGGATGCGGGCCAGCTCGTCAGCCTTCAGCTGCTCCTCACGGGCTTTGAGGGCCTGGTTGATCGTGCCGCGGGCCCGGCCAACGCGTACGCCAGCCTCCTTTCGGGCTTGCGGCGGCAACGCGCCGATCTCCCGGTTGGCAAGCGCAATGGGTGAACGCTCGCCGGCGTGCGCCAACCGCGCCTGCTTCAGCTCGGCCACCGAGGTCGCAGCCGCAAACGCTGCCAAGGCCCCGGTGACCATGGCGTCAATGCTGTCGGCGTTCAGCGGCGTGACTTGCACGGGGTCGTAGCTGGTGTTCGGGCCAGACATGGCTCCCTCGGAATGGACTGTGACGCAGGGTGCGCCTGGGACAGTCTAGGAATGATGACCGATCGCTGCCACGGGGTTTATTCACTGGACCCTTGCCGACTTGTTCGCGTGTTGCGCAGTTGCGGAGGCGTAGAGGAAGACCGCCGCGGCCGTTGACAGATTGAGACTTTCGGCGCGTCCATAGATCGGCAGCGCGACCGACCGGTCCAACAGTGACTGGTGCTCTGCTGGCAGCCCCCAGGTCTCATTACCCATCACCCACATCGTTGGTAGCGCAAGCTGTCCGGATGCCGCCAGATCGTTGATCGTGTACGGCGCCGCAGCGTCAGCGCCGCAGACCTGGAGGCCTGAGTTGCGGGCCAGGGTGATCGCCTCACCATGATCGACTCCGATGGTTATCGGGAGATGAAACAGACTGCCGGTGGTGGCACGTACCACCTTCGCGTTATAAACATCAACCGAGTCGCGGCTGACGAGGACCGCGTCCGCCCCAAAGGCGTCGGCGCATCTGATCACCGTGCCGAGGTTGCCCGGATCGCGGACTTGATCACAAAACACCACGAGTCGAGGCGCGCCGCTGAGTGCCTCGACGACTGAGACGTCGATCATCTGACAGACCGCGACCAAACCTTGCGGAGTTACCGTGGCGGACAACTCGCTGATCGCCGGAACGGATGCGGCGCGAATTCGAGCTCCCGCACTGGAGGCGCGGTCGATCAGGTCCCGATGACGCTCGAGGCTCTCATCGGCAACGATCAGCTCAAGAATCGTGCCCTGTCGGGCTAGTGCTTCAGAGACCGCCTGTGGCCCCTCGGCAAGGAAGCGCCGAGCAAGTTGGCGGTCCTTTCGACGTAACAGCCGCCGAGCCGCCCGCAGCATTGCCTGCGAGGCTGCAGCGATCTCAGGCGGCGGTAGCGTCGGCGGCTGGCGCATTCGCCTTGGCCACCTCAACCAATGCGGCGAACGCCGAGGGGTCGGTCACTGCAAGATCAGCCAGGATCTTGCGGTCGACCTCGATTCCTGCGGCCTTGAGGCCGGAGATGAAGCGGTTGTAGGTCATGCCTTCGGCGCGGGCAGCGGCATTGATCCGCTGAATCCACAACTTACGGAAATCGCCCTTGCGAGCGCGGCGGTCACGGTAGGCGTACACCAACGAGTGCGTGACCTGCTCTTTGGCTTTCCGGTAGAGCCGAGAGCGCTGCCCACGGTAGCCGGACGCCTGCCCGAGAACTTCACGACGCTTCTTGTGTGCATTGACGGAGCGCTTGACGCGTGCCATCGCAGTTACTCCTTATATCTCTGGAAAGTTCGGGCTGTCAGGCACTCTTACCGAGCAGCTTCTTGGCCTTGGCAGCGTCACCAGGGGCTAGCACCGCATCGCCATCCAGGCGCCGGGTGCGGGTGCTGGGCTTGTGCTCGTTCAGGTGCATCTTGCCCGCCTTGCGATGCATGAGCTTGCCCGTGCCGGTGAACCTGAACCGCTTCTTGGCCCCGGAGTGCGACTTCATCTTCGGCATGTTTGATCCATTTCTTGTCTATGTCTTGCCCTCATCGCGTTGCTGTATGAGGCGTTTAGCTCATGTCCACATCAGGGTCGAGGTTGTCCGCCGGTCCCCGACGCTTCTTCGTTACAGGTTGAGCGGCCGCCTGTGCTCGACGATCCGCCTGCTCCGTTCGCTCCGCCTCCGCGTCGGCTAGCCGCGCAGCTGCCCGACGGTCGCGCTCCGCCTTGACCTCGGCACGAGCCTCGGTCTTCTTCTTCAGCGGACCGAGAACCATCAACATGTTCCGACCGTCCTGTTTGGGCGCGGACTCCACGAAGCCGTACTCGTCGACGTCCGATGCCAGCTTCTTCAACAGGTTGTAGCCGAGCTCGGGCCGCGACTGCTCACGTCCTCGGAACATGATCGTGATCTTGACCTTGTCCCCCGCCTTCAAGAAACGGACCACGTGACCTTTCTTGGTCTCGTAGTCGTGGCTGTCGATCTTAGGCCGAAGCTTCATTTCCTTGATCACTGTGTTGGTCTGATGACGTCGGCTCTCGCGCGCCTTTTGGGCGTTCTCGTACTTGAACTTGCCGTAGTCCATGAGCTTGGCGACCGGCGGCCGCGCCATTGGCGCTACCTCCACCAGGTCCAGCTCGGCCTCTCGTGCAAGACGCAGAGCGTCCTCTATGCGTACGATGCCGACCTGCTCCCCGGCCGGTCCGACAAGCCGGACCTCGGGGACGCGAATTCGATCATTGATTCGCGGTTCGGTGCTGATATGTCCTCCAGTTGGTTGTAGATGGTTGACCAACCAGGCGGCACCGAGAATCCGTGTGGCGACCCAAACAAGAGGGTCTCCGCGCACGCGAAGACCCCGAACCCGCGAGGACTTTGCACAGTCCTCGCAGACCAACCCGACAACTATCATTGGTTGACGCTGTGCGGGTGGGAGATCAGGTCTCCACTTGCGGATTCAGTGCACAACTGAATCGGTCGCAGTCAAGATATCACCGCGGGCCACATTGGCCACATGTTCGCCATCTCGACGTTACCCAAACGTAGGGCCGGAATCCGGTATTCCCTGGACTGAGAGTCACGCCCGGTACGGGCTCAGTCCGGAGCGGGCATCATCCAGCCGAACTGACCATCGGCCAGCTCAACCAGCCGATGACCAACTGCGAGTTCTGCAAGCATCTCGCTTTCGATGACGAGCGGGTGTGGACCGGCCACATCAATGAGTACGACAGTTAGCTCCTCGTTCTTCGCGGCCTCCGCGGCAACATCGATCGTGACCGGTACCGGCCGAGCATCGGGCTGCCAACTCTGCAGTGCATCAAGACCTGTAAAAGCCAGCAGCGCCCGGCGGCCGTCTCGGACCTGGAGTATCACGAGCGACATCTCCGCCTCCTTGTC
>JBKPEY010000303.1:0-2435 GCA_046744405.1 Actinomycetota bacterium | reverse complement strand
CAAGCCACAAATCGGCGTTGCCTCGAGCTGGAACGAGATCACCCCATGCAACCTGTCCTTGGACCGGCTGGCTAAAGCGGTCAAGGACGGCGTACACGCCGCGGGCGGCTACCCGCTGGAGTTCGGCACCATCTCGGTATCCGATGGCATCTCCATGGGCCACGAGGGCATGCATTACTCCCTGGTGAGCCGAGAGATTATCGCGGACTCGGTCGAGACGGTCATGCTCGCGGAGCGCATGGATGGATCAGTGCTGTTGGCTGGATGCGATAAGTCGCTGCCGGGGATGCTGATGGCGGCTGCTCGTCTTGATCTTGCTTCGGTCTTCCTCTACGCCGGCTCGATCATGCCCGGCTACGTCGGCGATAAGGAAGTGACGATCATCGATGCCTTTGAGGCGGTCGGTGCATGTGTCCGGGGCCTGATCACTCGCGATGAGGTCACAAAGATCGAAAAGGCGATTTGTCCTGGAGAGGGTGCGTGCGGCGGTATGTATACCGCTAACACCATGGCGAGTGCCGCGGAGGCACTGGGCATGTCGTTGCCGGGTTCCGCCGCACCACCGGCCGTCGATCGCCGCCGGGACGGCTTTGCGCGAAAGAGCGGGATGGCCGTCGTCGAGATGCTGCGCCGCGGCATCACTGCTCGTCAGGTCCTGACAAAGCAAGCGTTCGAAAACGCCATTGCGGTCACCATGGCCTTTGGCGGCTCGACTAATGCAGTGCTGCACTTGCTGGCTATCGCCAATGAGGCAGAGGTCGACCTCACCCTGGACGACTTCGTACGAGTCGGTCGCAGCGTGCCGCACTTGGGTGACCTCAAGCCTTTCGGTCGGTACGTGATGAACGATGTGGATCGGGTTGGCGGAGTGCCGGTTGTGATGAAGGCCCTGCTCGATGCCGGTCTGCTCAATGGCGACTGCCTGACGGTGACCGGCAAGACCATGGCCGAGAACCTCGCCGACATCGCACCGCCCGATGTGGATGGCACGATCGTGCGGGCGCTGGACAACCCGATTCATCCCACTGGCGGCATCACGATTCTTCATGGCTCACTGGCGCCGGAGGGTGCGGTGGTGAAGAGCGCAGGGTTCGATACCGAGGTCTGGAAGGGCACGGCCCGGGTCTTTGACGGCGAGCGCGCAGCGATGGATGCCCTGGAGGGCGGGACGATTACCGCCGGCGATGTTGTCGTGATCCGCTACGAAGGCCCTAAAGGCGGTCCGGGAATGCGGGAGATGCTTGCCATTACCGCAGCAATCAAGGGGGCCGGCCTCGGCAAGGATGTCATGTTGATCACCGACGGTCGCTTCTCCGGCGGGACCACCGGATTGTGCGTCGGCCACATTGCTCCCGAAGCCACCGACGGTGGCCCAATCGCTTTTCTTCAAGACGGCGACGAGATCGTTCTTGATGTCGCAAACAGCAGGCTTGATGTCACGCTCGACCGCGCAGAGCTACAGCGCCGCCGTGAGGCGTGGACCCCGACGCCTAGACCAATACCGCGTGGAGTGCTGGCCAAGTATGTCAAGTTGGTCCGCTCGGCCAACGTGGGCGCTATCTGCGGCTAAGCCCACGCGTGAGCCTACGAATTTCGGCTGAGGAGCGACGAGCCCGGCTGGCCGAGCGTCACCGGCTGCTGCCGCGTACCCGGATCGACAATCTTCCCCAGATCGCCGACGACGTGGTGGCGTTACATTCCTCTGACCCTGTCACCGTGTTCCTGTCTGCCATGGCTCGGATGGCTCATCCCTCCATCGAGGCGGTGGAGAAGTCGCTGTACGTCGATCCCAGCCTGATCCGGCACCATGGCATGCGCCGCACGCTCTGGGTGGCGACGCCTCCGGTCGTCCGGATGATGCATGCCGCCGCGACTCGCGATCTGCTGGCCACCGAGCGCCGGCGTACCTGCCAACTGCTGGGCAGAAGCGGAGTCGAGGACCCCGAACGGTGGCTCGCTGAGGCGGAAAAGCTGGTTCTGGCGGACCTTCGAGAATACGGTCCCAGTACGGCTCGCGAGATCGGACAGCGGTCTGAGGCGCTCCGCCAGCGATTGCACTTGGCGCCCGGCAAGGCGTACGCCGCGGTCCAGTCGGCCCATACCAGGGTGCTCTACATACTCGGCTTCGACGGCAAGATGCTGCGAGGCCAGCCGAGCAACTGGATCAACGGCGCCTACCGCTATGTCGACGCCGAATCCTGGCTGCCCGGCGGGCTTGGTGATCTTGATCCGCGCCAGGCATCAGCCGAGCTAGCCGGCTGCTGGCTGCAACGCTTCGGGCCGGTCACAACGGCTGACCTGCAATGGTGGATGGGTTGGACGATGAAGCGGACCAAGCAGGCACTGGCCGACTGCGGAGCTGTGGAAGTCGAGCTTGATGCGGCGGCTGGCTGGCTCGCTGCGAATGACCCACCCGTCGGGCCGATCGAGCCGTG
>JBKPEY010000191.1:0-7773 GCA_046744405.1 Actinomycetota bacterium | reverse complement strand
GACCAAGATCGTTTGGCCGGACTTGAGCACCTTTTCGACTTTGCGATTCTGGCCCTCGGCACCGAAGTAATCCCAGTCGACCTCTCCGGCATAGATCACTCCGTTGCGGCCCCGGCCGATGTCGATGAAGGCGGCTTCCATTGACGGCAGGACGTTCTGTACGCGACCCAGATAGACGTTGCCGATCAAGGAACCTGTCGACTCGCGATCCACATAGTGCTCGACCAGAATGTCGTCCTCCAGGACGGCGATCTGGGACAGGCTCTCGCGCTGCCTGATGATCATCTTGCGCACCACGGATTCACGCCTGGCGAGGAACTCCGCCTCGCTCAAGACCGGCGTACGCCGCCGACTTGCGTCTCGGCCCTCCCGCCGACGCTGGCGCTTGGCCTCCATGCGTGTCGAACCGTCAATCCCGGCGACCTCGGCGGTGCCGCCTTGGCGTGGCTCGCGGACCCGGACGTCGGTATCCCTCGGGTCGTCGGGGGGTGAGGCGGCGTCCTCTCCCCGCCGTCGGCGACGACGGCGCCGTCGGCGGGAAGCTTCGCCATCGGTCTCACTGCCGCCATCGACTTCTGCCGATTCCTCGGCCTCGGGTTGAGCAGCCTCGTCGGACGCCGCCTCCGCGGAGGGGACCTCCTCGCTGCCGGTCCGGCGACGGCGACGACCTCCACGGCGGCGACGGCGACGGCGACCTTCGGTCGCGTCGCTTTCGGTCGCTGCCTCTTCCGCTGACGCGGCAGTCTCCTCGGCTCGTTGAGCCTCTTCCTCGGTTGCTTCCGCGGCCTCCTCGACGGCCTCAGTCGCCAACTCGACTGCTTCCACCGCCTCCTCAGTTGCCTCGATCGCCTCCTGGGTGGCCGCCGTCACCTCCTCGGTCGCCTCCCCCACCTTGGCGGCGGTCTGGAGCAGCTCGCCAGTTGCGTCGGGCAATGCCTGCTCGGTTGGAGCAGTCGACTCCCCGACCTGCACCTCAAGGGAGGTGCCGGTGTCTGAGGTTGGCGCCGGTTCGGCTGGCTCGGTAAGAGTCGGCTGCGCCTCCTCGCTGGAGGGCGCCTCGCTTGAGGGCGTTGGGGCCGCCATCGCCACCGCCTTCTTGGCTGTCCGCTTGCGCGTGACTTTCAGCGGTGCCTCAGCCTGGGTCGGGGTTTGCTTGACGGCTTTCTTGCTTCCACGCTTGCCGGTTGACTTCTTGGCAACTTTCTCGGCCGGAACCGTCAGTTCCTCCGCGGCGGCGTCCTCCTCAGCTGGCCCAGGCGAGGAGAGAACGCGCTCGATCTGGGGGGCATCCGCGGCTGAGGATGGCGGCCCGGCTGGCCGGCTCGCGGCGCGGCGGCGGCGCTGAGTGGGCTGGACGGTAGGTGATTCGGTTGTGTCTTGGGTATGCGTATTCGGCTCGTCGGGATCGAGCATCAAACTCCTCTGTGGCGCATAGTGCGCACCTTCTCGCTCGCTGCTCCGGCACACGGCCGGGCTGCGGAAGCTTGCGGAACCGATGTGGTGAATCGACCCTCCCGCGGTCAAGCGCCTGGCTGCGTACCACGAAGCCCTGCTCGTCGCGGTGGAGGATCAGCGTCCACCTACTGACGCGACCTGTCACGTCGCGCTCTGTCATCGCGGCTCGACGCACACTGCGTCGGAGCCGCCTCCAGTATCACACACGTCCCATAAGATTTGCGCGTTCAGCCGCGCCATGGCGGACCTGAGTGGCCGGGTTCGGTGATGTCGCCCGAATCTGGGTTGAGTTCACCCTGGGCCAGCCGGGTCAGAACCGCGGCCGCTGGCGGCGCGAATGCTGGGCTTGCCACTCGGAGGCCGGTAAGCACATCATCGGGCCGAACCAGCGGACTCTGATGTGCCAGCGTCATGACGAGCCGAGCGTCCTCGGCGTCAAGGAAAATCACTGCGGCCCTGGCGTCGAACTCTCGCATCCCGTTCTTGGTCATCCGCTGCACTGGCACCGCATCCTTGGCAAAGAAAGCATCGGCGGCTGCACGCAGTGTGGCTGCTGACAGGCCTGGTACGTCGACCTGCCAGCGCGACCCAGTCAGCTGGTTGGCCAGCACGCCCGGCGGCGCCTCGACGACCTCGACAACATCCAGTCCCACAGGCAGCGCGTTGTCGAGGGCATTTCGCACCTTGACCGGATCGCAGACGGTGGCCAACCCAATCTCTAGATACTCGGCCTCACTTGCCGCGCCGGTCGGGGCCGCATTCGCGTACGAGATCCGCGGGTGAGGCGCGAATCCGGACGAATACGCCATCGGCACCGCCGCTCGGCGCAGCGCCCGCTCGAAGGCACGTCCGAAATCCCGATGGCTGGTGAAGCGTGCGCGGCCGCGCTTGGCGTACTTGATCCGAAGCCACTGAACAGGCGGCGCATGCTGTTCAGGCTGAGTACGAGACGTCTGCGCCACGAAGCTTGAGACTAGCTACCGCCTCTTCAAATTTCCGACCAGTGCGGAGTTCTTGACGTCAAAGTCCGGTGAAGCTATGCGAGATTCCGACCAATGCGGAGTTTTGCGGCGAATCCTTGAAAGATCACCAACTGGCTTTTAGAAGGTCCGTGAGAGATCACCGACTGGTGTCAAGGGAAGCAACTTGCGACCGGTTGGCCCAATCTGAATGTTGGTGTCGAGCTCCGGACACACGCCGCACTCGAAGCACGGTGTCCAGCGGCAGTCCTGCACCTCGACCTCATCGAGAGCGTCCTGCCAGTCATCCCACAGCCAATCGCGATCGAGGCCGGCATCAAGGTGGTCCCATGGCAAGACCTCGGCGTACTCCCGCTCCCGGGTGGTGTACCAGTCAAGATCAACACCGCTGCCGTCCAGGCATCGCTCGGCGCAGCAGGCCCAGCGTTGGTATGAGAAGTGCTCACTCCAACCGTCGAACCGGCCACCGGCCCGCCAGACAGTCTCGATGATCGCGCCAACGCGGCGATCACCGCGGCTCAGCAACCCCTCGATGAGGCTCGGCTTGCCATCGTGATAGCGGAAACCGATTGCCCGGCCATACTGTCGATCACCGCGGATCGCGTCTCGAAGCTTCGTCAGTCGGGCGTCGACCGTTTGATGATCACATTGGGCAGCCCACTGGAAGGGTGTATGCGGCTTGGGTACGAAACCACCGATGCTCACTGTGCAGCGAATATCGCGTCGTCCGCTGGCCTGTCGGCCAGTCGCGATGACCCGCTTGGCGAGATCTGCGATGGCCAGCACGTCTTCATCGGTTTCAGTCGGCAGGCCACACATGAAGTAGAGCTTGACCTGCCGCCAACCCTGCGAGTACGCCGTCGCAACAGTGCGAATCAGATCTTCCTCGGTGACCATCTTGTTGATCACCTTCCGCATCCGCTCGGTGCCACCCTCGGGAGCGAAGGTCAAACCGGAACGGCGGCCGTTACGGGACAGCTCGTTGGCAAGATCAACGTTGAAAGCGTCCACCCGAGTGCTCGGCAGGGATAGCGAAACGTTGGAGCCGTCATAACGATCAGCGAGCTGGCGGGTGATCTCGGCAATCTCGGAATGATCACTGCTCGACAAACTGAGCAGCCCGACCTCCTCTAGCCCGGTGGCCTCGATCCCGCGTTGCACCATGTCACCAATCACCTCGATGCTGCGCTCCCGAACCGGCCTGGTGATCATGCCTGCCTGGCAGAACCGGCAGCCCCGAGTGCAGCCGCGAAAGATCTCAACGGCGTAGCGCTCGTGCACGGTCTCGGCAAGCGGCACAAGTGGGTTCTTTGGGTACGGCCACTTGTCGAGGTCCATCAGCGTGTGCTTGGCGACTCGGTAGGGCACGCCCGGGCGATTTGGCGCCACTCGGCGAATCCGTCCGTCCGGCAGGTAGTCGACGTCGTAGAACTTCGGCACGTAGACGCCGCCACCGGCAGCGAGTCGCAGCAGCAATCCGTCACGGCCCTCAGGGCGCCCCTCTGCTTTCCATTCCCGGATCACCTCGGAGATCGTCAGCGCGATCTCTTCGCCGTCGCCCAGCACCACGGCATCGAGGAAGTCAGCGATGGGTTCGGGGTTGAATGACGCGTGGCCGCCCGCCAAGACGATCGGGTCGTGATCACGCCGATCTTGCGAGTGAATCGGGATCCCGGCTAGATCGAGCTCAGTGAGCATGTTCGTGTAGCCAAGTTCAGTCGCAAAGCTCAATCCAAGGACGTCAAACTCCGCAACCGGGCGGTGTGAGTCCAAGGTGAACTGCGGTACGCCGTGCTCCCGCATGAGTGCTTCGAGATCCGGCCAGACCGTGTAGGTCCGCTCGGCAAGTATCCAGTCCTGCTCGTTGAGGATCTCGTACAAGATCGCGATGCCTTGATTGGGCAGGCCGACCTCGTACGCGTCCGGATAGCTCAGGCACCAGCGGACCTCGACCGACTGCCAATCCTTGGTGACGCTGTTCAGCTCACCCCCGACGTACTGGATGGGCTTGCTTACTTGTGGAAGCAGCGGTTCCAGGCGCGGGAAGACTGAAGCAGGTCCGGTCGCGGTCGTCGTCATGACGATCCCAGCCTAACGGCGATTATGTGCTGATCAGCCCGGCTGGCTCGTTGCTCATTCAGCAGCGAGATCTGGAAAAAAGATCCCGATCTCACGTTTTGCGGACTCCAAGGAGTCGGAGCCGTGGACGAGATTTTCCCTGTTCGATAGCCCGAAGTCACCGCGAATAGTCCCCGGCTCGGCCTTACGAGCGTCGGTCGCGCCGTTCAGCGCGCGTACCACATCAACGGCCTCATCACCTTCCACAATCATTGCCACCGAGGGGCCTGAGGTGATGAACAACCGGAGTGGCGGGTAGAACGGTCGCTCCAGGTGTTCGGCGTAGAGCTGATCGGCTACTTCGCCTGTGATTTGCCGCAGCTCCATGGCGACGATGGTCAGACCCTTGGACTCGAAGCGGTTGATGATGGCCCCGGCAAGACCTCGGCGTACGGCATCGGGCTTGATCAACACCAGGGAACGCTGGGTTTGCACAGGCGGCGGGACGTAGGTCATGCCAGCACCCTAGGGGATCTCGCCGCCTTCGGGTGAGGTCTGGATCGGCGAATCCAGCCGCTTGCCCAGCAGAAACGCCAACACCCACACTGCCGCAAGAATCGCGCCGACGACAAACATCGACGAGGTCAGTAAGCCCAGTGCAATCCCGGAAAATTGGGCAAGCCAGCCGAGGACGTAACCGACCCGAGAGCGCAGCAGCCCAGCCGCCACTAGAGCGAGCACTGCCGCGCCGCCACCGAATCCAGCAGCTGCCGCGGCGGACGTGTCAGAGACCAAGATCATGACCGGGATCGCGAGGCCAAATACGATCACCTCGAAGATCAGCACAGTCATCAGCACTACCCGCATCGGGTTGCCGGCACTGAGCATGATCACTGAAAGTCCCGATCGGTCTCGTGCCCATCCTCGGAGTAGTCGGTCTCCCAGACGTCGTCCCAGGCGTTGTCGACCTCCCGGCTCACGGCAGCAGCGACCACCGGCTCCTCCCGAACCAGCAGCGTGCGTGCCTCACCGATGGCAACCACGGATCCAGTGATCAAGACCCCAGGTGAGCCAACGACATCTGCCTCTGCCAGCCCAACTGCTCGATCTATTGCATCATCTAGCCGGGGAACCACCGTCACGCGTGACCCACCAAAGACCTCATTGGCGAGCTCGCCAAGGACTTCGGCAGGCATGCCGCGCGAGGTCGAGGCCACCTGGGTGATGACGACCTGATTCATGATCTCTTCGAAGACCTCCAGGATGCCCCGGGCATCCTTGTCCCCCATCACCGCAATGACACCGATCAACGGGGTGAAGCCAAAGGCTTCGCTGATCGCAGCTGCGGCCGCTCGCGCGCCATGCGGATTGTGGGCGGCGTCGAGTACGACGGCTGGCGACCGGCGTACGAGCTCGAGCCGGCCAGGAAAATGGACCTGCGCGAAGCCTTCCCGGACCACATCAGGATTTAGCGCTTTTAGTCCCAGGAACGCCTCGACCGCGGCAAGCGCCTGTCCAGCGTTGGCGGCCTGATGCGCACCGTAGAGGGGCAAGAAGATGTCATCGACCGGCCCGTCGGCGCTGTTGAGCCGGAGGAGCTGGCCGGATACCGCAAGTTTGCGGTCAATGACGCCAAAGTCGACGCCCTCCCGCTGCGGCAGCGCACCGACCTCGGCGCAGCGGGCTAGCAAGATCTCCGCCGCTTCGACAGTTTGGCCAGCCAGGATGGCGTGGGCTCCGGGCTTGATGATTCCAGCCTTTTCCCGGGTGATCTCCGCGATCGTACGTCCCAGCAAGTGGGTGTGATCCAGATCGATTGGCGTGACCACCGCAACATCGGCATCGGCCACATTCGTGGCGTCCCAGGCGCCGCCCATTCCGACCTCCACGACAGCGACATCGACGGGCGCATCGGCGAAGGCGGCGTACGCCATCGCTGTAATGATCTCGAAGAACGTCATCCGGACGCCGTCGATCTCTTGTTGATCGACAAGGGCGACGTACGGCTCGACCTCTCGCCAGAGATCATCAAAGCGCTGGTCACTGATCGGCTCGCCGTCGACTGTGATCCGCTCGGTAACACTCATCACATGTGGGCTGGTGAAGCGGCCGGTACGCAGACCATCGGCTCGCAGCAGCGATTCGATCATGGCTGCAGTGCTGCCCTTGCCGTTGGTCCCGGTCAGATGGATCACCGGATAGGTCCGCTGCGGATCGCCGAGGAGTTCGGTCAGTGCGCGGATCCTGCCCAGGCTAGGTGCCACGCGGTGTTCGGGCCACCGGCTCGTGAGCGCGGCGACAATCTCGGCGTGTGATTGGTCGGCAGGCATAACGTCCAAAGTCTAGGGCGGCAGGCTGCGTATCAGAGCTTGGCGTCGCGTAAGCCCGCTAGGCTGACAGGCTGACCACGGTACGGCCAACAGGCGTGTACCCACGTAACGTCTTTAGGATGCACGAACTTGACCACCGCAGCTGAGCCCCGAACCGTCGCGCCGACCATAACCGGCGCGACGGTACCGGAGAAGCCTGCGCTGGAGGGTCTGGAAGACAAGTGGATCGAGCGTTGGAAGGCCGACAACACTTACGCGTTCGTGCGGCCGAAGACCCGGGCCGAGGTCTACAGCATCGACACTCCCCCGCCAACGGTGTCCGGCTCGCTGCACGTCGGCCACGTCTTCTCCTACACCCACACCGATCTGATCGCGCGCTTCCAACGGATGCGTGGCAAGCACGTCTTCTATCCGATCGGCTGGGACGACAACGGCTTGCCGACCGAGCGACGCGTCCAAAACTTCTACGGCGTGCGTTGCGATCCGACGGTGCCGTACGAGGAGAACTTCACACCGCCTGAGAAACCCGACCCGAAGCACGAGCTGCGGATCAGCCGCCCCAACTTTGTGGAACTCTGCCACGCGCTGACCCACGTGGACGAGAAGGCCTTTGAGGATCTCTGGCGGAGGGTGGGCCTGAGTGTCGACTGGTCCAGTCTCTACACCACGATCGGGGACGAGTCCATTCGGATTGCCCAGAAGGGATTTCTTCGCAACGCGGCGCGCGACGAGGCGTACCTGGCTGAGGCCCCGACCCTGTGGGATGTCACCTTCCAGACCGCAGTTGCTCAGGCGGAGCTCGAGGCCCGTGACTATCCCGGTGCTTATCATCGGTTGGCGTTCCACGGCGTCGACGGCCCGGTCTATGTCGAGACCACCCGGCCCGAACTCATTGCCGCCTGTGTGGCTTTGATCGCCCATCCCGACGACGATCGCTACCGACCGCTTTT
>JBKPEY010000105.1:0-1540 GCA_046744405.1 Actinomycetota bacterium | reverse complement strand
GTCGGGCCAAGAGAGCATGGTCGTGCCACCCGCGCACAGAACGAGCGGCGCCGCCACGTCGCCGAAATGCGCGATACCAAGCGTGACGCCGTTCGCCTCGACCGTCGTCATCACACCACCCCCTCCGCGATGACGCCGCCGGAGGCGTGGCACGAGCAGATCGTCGGATACATCGTGGCCTCCAGGACAGCGTCGTGGATGATGGCGCCGAGAAGGACGGCCAGCAGCGCATTCCCGACGAGTTTCGTCGCGCAGAACGTTCACGACCGTCCTGCGTTCTCACGGATGGACAACCGGCGGGACGAAAACTCATCGTCCTGCCGTATGGGGAAAGGAGGTTTGATCGTTGTTGGAGGCTGTGGTGGCCTGGTTGAACCGAATCGGCGGCGTAGACACCAGCCCGACCCCTTAGCGACGCGTTGTCCGGGGCAGGTTGTTTCTTGGACGTTCAGTTCAGATCTCCTCGGGGGTTGATGCCACGCAGGACTCCTGCCAGGCTCGGCCGGACTCTGCACCTGGCGGAACGAGTTCCTGCCCTACTTCGCCACCGGCAGAGCCAGAAACAACGCCGAAGCGATCAACGGCATCATCGAACTCGGCCGCTGACTTGCCCGCGGCTTCGGCAACCCACGCAACTTCCGGCTACGGATGATCCTGGTTGCCGGACGGCTCACCCACCACCCAAATCTCCGGTAAGCCGCATTACCACGCATCCAACATCATCACCAAGCTGCACCGTCTCGGACCGGTCGGTAACCATTCTCCAGGCGTGGGACGCCGACTGTGGGCGGAGTCGGCCGGGCTGAATTTGCCCGGCCGACTTGGTGTCAGGAAGCTCGAGTGCCATCATCGATGATCATCCGAGGATGAGTGCGGACGATGTCATTGATCCCCACGTGGTTGCGACCACCCCGCGTCCGGGAGCGCCTGGCCTCATACCACATGCGCTCAGACGTGCTGGACGCGGCGGCTGCTATGGCCTCTGACCAGCGCTCCGATATCTACGTGGTCCGGCTGGAGTCTTCTCTCACTGACTCAGAGACGGTGTTGCGGATGATGGACGGGCGGCACGCCAGGGTGATGGGCCTGCTCGTGCTGACCAGCGAGCGCATCCTCTTTCGCTCCCGCCGCCGCACTGGGCCCAACTTCAGCGTGCCGCTGGAGGAGGTCCTTGCCGTCGAGGCCTTCACCCGCTGGGGCACCGGTACCGTCTGCGTGATCACGCCCTATGGCAGCTTGACGGTCGACCAGATCCTCGGCAGGCAGGGAGAGATGCTCGGCGACGACGCCCTAGCGACTGTCTGCGGCGAACGCCAGCCAGAGCGGGACCCGCTCCGGCTATTGGCCGAGCTTCGCGCGCTGCGTGACAGCGGCGCGATTAGCGCCGCTGAGTTCGAGATCCGTGAGTCTGCGATCTGGCGCGACATCTAGGTGACCGCTCGGAGCCAGGAGCGCTCGACGATCTTGCCGTCAGCACCCAGACGCCCGCGTTGTGCACCACGCCTCGACCGGGCCGCCGCGGACTTGGTCGGCCAATCGA
>JBKPEY010000430.1:0-3707 GCA_046744405.1 Actinomycetota bacterium | reverse complement strand
ATCACGACGTTGTCAGCCTTGTCACGCATGACCTCGAGCTCGTATTCCTTCCAGCCCAAGATCGATTCCTCGATCAACACCTCAGTAGTAGGGCTGGCGGACAAACCGGCGCCGGCCATCCGACGAAGATCAGCTTCGTCGTGGGCGAAGCCGGATCCCAGGCCGCCCATAGTGAAGCTCGGCCGCACGACCAGCGGGTAACCAAGATCATCCGCCGCACACAGCACCTCTTCGATCGAGTGACAGATACGGCTCTGCGCCACCTCGGCTGGGCCGCCGGGAATATCAGACAGCCCCTTCACGATCGCTTTGAACTGTTCCCGGTTCTCGCCACGCTGGATGGCCTCGATAGAGGCGCCAATGAGCTCGACCCCATAGCGTTCCAGAACGCCGCCCTCATGCAAGGCGACCGCGGTATTCAGCGCGGTCTGTCCGCCGAGAGTTGCCAGCAGCGCGTCGGGTCGCTCCTTGGCGATCACCATCTCGACGAACTCGGGCGTAATCGGCTCGACGTAGGTAGCGTCAGCGAATTCCGGATCGGTCATGATCGTCGCCGGGTTTGAGTTGACCAAGATCACCCGGAAGCCTTCGTCCCGCAGTACCCGGCAGGCTTGAGTTCCGGAGTAGTCGAACTCGCATGCCTGGCCAATGACTATCGGACCAGACCCAATGACCAAGATCGATGCGATATCACTCCGGCGAGGCATTAGCGCTGCCGCCTTGCCATCAGATCAGCGAACCGATCAAAGAGGTAGCTGGCATCGTGTGGGCCGGCGGCCGCCTCTGGGTGGTACTGCACCGAGAAGGCCAGCAGCTCTCCGTCACGGCCGGCGAGCTGGATGCCCTCGACAACGTCGTCATTGAGGCAGATGTGGCTGACCTGAGCCGTGCCGTAGGGCGTCTGGTGCCGTTCTGCAGGTTTGGCAGCTACCGCGAAGCCGTGATTGTGCGCGGTCACCTCCACCTTGCGGGTAGTGAGGTCCATCACCGGCTGATTGATGCCGCGATGGCCGTAGCCCAGCTTGAAGGTGCCGAAGCCGAGCGCACGTCCGAAAAGCTGATTGCCGAAACAGATACCAAAGTAGGGAATGCCGGCAGCGAGCACGGATCTAAGAAGCTCCACCTGCCCATTGGCCGCGGCCGGATCGCCTGGGCCGTTCGAGAAGAACACCCCGTCAACACCCAGCGCCTCGATCTCGTCGAACGTGACCGTCGACGGCACTACGTGAACCTCGAAACCACGCTCGGCCATCCGTACGGGCGTCATCGACTTGATGCCGAGATCCACTGCCACGACCCGGAACCGGGTTTCACCTTGCGGCTTCACCAGGTACGGCTGGCTCGTGCTCACCTCGTCGGCTAGGTGGGCACCCACCATCGATGGCTGAGCCTGGACACGTTCGAGTAAGGCGGCTGGATTCGTCTCAGTGCTGGAGACGCCCACGCGCATAGCGCCTCGCTCGCGGATGTGGCGGGTGAGAGCTCGGGTGTCGACTTCGGACATGCCGACGATGTCTTGAGCACACAGCTCGGCGGCCAGGTCTCGGCGGGACCGCCAGTTGGAAGCGATCCGAGCGGCGTCGCGTACCACGTAACCGGCGACCCAGATCCTGCTGGACTCGCCATCCTCATCGTTCCAGCCGGTATTGCCGATGTGTGGTGCGGTGGCAACGACAACCTGGCGGTAGTAACTGGGATCGGTCAGGGTTTCCTGATAGCCCGACATGCCGGTAGCGAAGACTGCCTCACCAAAGGTTTCACCGATGGCACCAAAGGCCCGACCACGGAAGGTGCGGCCGTCCTCGAGCACCAGAAGCGCCGGGGGTTGCGACTCCAGCTGCCGAAGTTCAGGCACCGAGATTTCCGCGCGCGCTATCGGCTGCGTACATGACCGCCCTTTCCTGCCCCAACGGACGGACGCGAAGGTTTGAAGGCCGCAACAGAGGTTATCAGCGAAATTCGGCTAATACGGGACAGCGAGACGGTGACTCAGCTACCTGCGCTCCGAGAAATGTGGGCGACCGGCAACCCTGAACCGATTCAGAGTTGTCACTTGTCCGCAGTTTCTTGTCCGAGCCCAGACAGGCGATCCATCAAGTACTTGTGCTCGACGGGGTTGGTGACGAGAGCGATGGCTCGTCGATAGGCAACTTCCGCCTCGCCGGTGCGGCCGCTGCGACGCAGCAGATCGGCCTTTGCCGCGTGAAAGAGGTGATAGCGGTCTAATTCGCCGCCGAGCGGCTCCATAAGGGCA
This sequence comes from Actinomycetota bacterium, assembly GCA_046744405.1. GTDB lineage: Bacteria > Actinomycetota > Actinomycetes > Propionibacteriales > Propionibacteriaceae > Microlunatus. The sequence goes on along the minus strand of JBKPEY010000430.1, from coordinate 1,453 downwards.
AGGCCGGCATCGGGCCCGTCAGCCATAGCGACGGCGACCGCGCGGTTCAGTTCGATGACAGGTGTTGGCCACATCGCCTTCAGGCCGCGGTAGAGCGTCGCGATCTGCGGCCAGTCGGTGTCCTCGGGTCGTGGCGCGCGGGCGTGCAACGCCGCGATCGCCGCCTGTACCTGGTACGGGCCGGGCCGCCGGATTTCTATTGCCGCATCAAGCACTGCGAGACCTTCATCGATCATCTCCTGGTCCCAGCGAGCTCGGTCCTGATCCTCCAGCAGCACCAGATCGCCCTGTTGATCAACCCGGGCATGGCGTCGCGAGTGTTGCAACAGCATCAGCGCCAGCAAGCCCATGGGCTCCGGTTCTCGCGGCATGAGCCGATCAACCACGCGTACCAGCCAGATCGCCTCATCGCACAGCTCGATCCGCAGCAGCTCTCCCTCTGTCGATGTGTAGCCCTCGTTGAAGATTAGGTACAGGACCGCCAGTACGCCGCTCAGGCGTTCGGGTAGCAGTTCATGCGGCGGCACGCGGTATGGGATGCCAGCATCTTTGATCTTGCGCTTCGCCCGGACCAAGCGCTGCTGCACGGTAGGTTCGGTCAGCAAGAACGCCCGGGCGATCTCCCGCGACGAAAGCCCGCCAACTGTCCGGAGCGTCAGCGCGACCCGCGCCTCCATCGGTAGGGCGGGATGGCAACAGGTGAAGATCAGTCTGAGGCGCTCGTCGGGCACCTGCTGCACGTCGTCTCCCAACGCCTCGAGCGCCCGCAGCTCCTCAGCTTGTCCTTCCTTGACCGCTCCAACGCGTTCGCGTCGGAGGCGATCTATCGCCTTATTGCGAGCGGTGAGGACGATCCAGGCCCCCGGATTGTGAGGAATTCCTCGCTCCGGCCAGGTTCGCAAGGCTTGCAGAAATGCGTCTTGAACGGCGTCTTCGGCGAGGTCGAAGCTACCCGTCGCTCGGATGAGAGCCGCGACCGCCCGTCCCGCCTCATGGCGAAACAGGCGGTCGATGTCAAGCTGCGTCTCAGTCGTGGGTCTCAGCCCTGCGGTTGGGTCGGAAACTCCTGGATCGGACGCAACTCGATCGTGCCGTACGTTGCCCCGGGACAACGGCTTCCCGCCTCAATCGCCTCGTCAAGATTGGCGACATCCAGCAGGTAGTACCCACCGAGCTGCTCCTTGGTCTCCGCGAAGGGTCCGTCCGTAACGACGGGCTTGCCGTTCGTCGCGCGCACCGATGTCGCCGTTGACGTTGGCTGCAGCGCGTCGCCAGCCACGAACCAGCCTTTCTCGGTGAGCCAGTCGCCGTAGTCGTACCAAGGCTTGATCTGCGCTTCTTGTTCCTCCGGGCTGGCATTCGCCGCATACTCCGCCGCTGCTGCCTCGTCGTTGTAGATCAGTAGCAGGTATTTCATGCCTTCCTTTCCCTTCCCCATGGGGCGGTCCTCTCC
>JBKPEY010000484.1:0-2350 GCA_046744405.1 Actinomycetota bacterium | reverse complement strand
TTCTGGTGCGCCGTTGATCAATGCGGATCTCCAGCCCCAGATTGCCGTGCTGGCGCGCAAGTCGACACCTGAGTCGACCTTGCACCGCATCGATGCGCTGCTTGCCTGCCGTACCGCGCTGGAAGGCAACGTGGCACCGCTGCTCGCGGTGGAGGCGGCACTCATCGGCCTGGTGGAAGGCTGACCGGTTATGGCCCCTTGCGTTGCGCGGGGCGTGCACGCCAGCCCTTGCGGGGGCGGAAGTGTAACGCAGTTGCTTCCAAATTTTTGGGGTTCATTTTCTTCGAGTTCTTTAGTAACCTGGGCGGCACAGGTTGCCGGAGGGGACGAACCCCCGAGCGTCCTCTCCGACAACCTTTCCAAGGTCTGGCTGATTGCCAGGCCTTTTGCAATTTCGGCCGCGGCCCGGTCGCTTACGTCAACATCCCACGCTGCGTGGGATGTTCACGCTGTACATGGCGTGCATGCCCTGTACAGCGTCAGCAAACTTGGTTCAGCTCCTCGTCGAGTGACCAAATATCACAAATAGGTATCGCAAACTGTTGCGCTGACAAGAAGTTTCGCTCTACGGTAGATCTCGGCTCGTTTCCGTTTCGTTATAAACGCGCGGGAGCGGAACGCCGGGGGAAGACCTCAGGGGCATCCGATGTGCCGCTGAGATCGCGTGTCCGTTCGCCGAGCTCCGCTGGGCGGCATCCTTGCCGGGACCGTCCCGGGCGAAGCGGAGGTGGGGGAACCATCGGATCTCTCTCACGTCAGGAACGAGAGAGTCCCGGGGGTTGAAGCGCTCATGGCGGTGTGGTTTGCCACACCGCATGGGCGCCGGGACATTTGCCGCCCGCACCCCAAAGAGGCCCACCCTCACAGGCGTACTCGGGGGAAGGATTACGTCCTAGGTGACATTCACCGTCATCAAGCGCGCCGTCGGTCTGGGCGCTGCGCTTGCTCTGTCCTCTGGGATTGGGCTCGTAGGCGTCGCGCCTGCCGAGGCGGCAGCGACGACTGTGTGGGATCGCGTCGCTCAGTGTGAGAGCGGCGGCAACTGGAAGATCAACACCGGCAATGGTTTCTACGGCGGCGTGCAATTCGCTGCCGGCACATGGAAGGCGTACGGCGGGAATACCTACGCCAACCAGGCACACCTGGCAACCAAAGCCGAACAGATCGCGATCGCTCGTCGAGTGCTAGCAGGTCAAGGTCCAGGTGCCTGGCCGGTCTGCAGCCGACGTGCGGGATTGACCAAGTCGAACGGGAAAGCTGACCGAAACGCTATGCCGGCAAGCAATCCTGGAACGTCGAAAACACAGAACTTGAGCGACTCAAAGGTCAAGATCGCCAAGAAGTCGACTGAAAAGAAGTACAGTGCTACCGGCAAAACCGTTCACGTCAAGCGCGGTGACACGCTTCGCAAGATCGCCAAGCGGTACGACGTGGAGGGCGGTTGGAAGGGCTTGTGGAAGCTCAACAAGAAGACGATCAAGGATCCAAACTTGATCTACATAGGGCAAATTATCAAGATCAAATAGGCCTGAATGGCGCGGGTGGGACCCTGCCCCCCAGTATGCCCACCCGTGGAAGCCCGGCAGACCCGCATCTGCCGGGCTTCCGGTTTTTGTGCTGGCGTGCCCGAACAGCGGAAGGCGGCTTTAGGCTGTGGCCATGGCGCGGGTGATGGCTGTGTCATTCGAACGATACGGTCGGCTGTACTACCTTGATCCAGGCGAGCGTGAATACAGCGTTGGCGATCAGGTCTTAGTGCCCACCGAGTCCGGCCCCGAGGTTGCCGAATGCGTCTGGGCACCTGAATGGGTTGAGGAAGAGGGACTTTCTGACTTGCCGATCTGCGCTGGTCCTGCAGGACCTGAGCACCTGGAGCGAGATGCGACCAATCGGCGACGGCGGGCCGAGGCGAAGCTGGCTGCCAAGAAGTTGATCAAGCGGAACCAGTTGCCGATGAAAGTCGTTGCGGTTGACTTCATTGACTCCGGTATCGATTTCGATCAACTGGTGGTGATCTACTTCACCGCACCGCACCGAGTCGATTTTCGGACGCTGGTGAGCGAGCTCGCCCGTACCCTGCAAGCGCGGATCGACCTGCGTCAGGTCGGCTCCCGGGACGCCGCGCGGCTGGTTGGCGGGCTCGGCAACTGCGGCCGCGACCTTTGCTGCGCCACGTTCTTGAAGGATTTTGAGCCGGTTAGCCTACGGATGGCGAAGGTCCAAGATCTCCCGCCCAACCCCCTGAAGATCTCAGGCGCCTGCGGTCGGCTGATGTGTTGCCTGAAGTATGAGCACCCGTTGTATGCCGAATTTGCGCGTACCGCACCCGCGGTCGGAGAGCAGGTCGCGA
>JBKPEY010000416.1:0-1859 GCA_046744405.1 Actinomycetota bacterium | reverse complement strand
AATTCCGACACCTCCACCGCCATGCTGGCCGACAAGATGCGCAACGTCCTGGACACCGGCGCTGAGATCTGCACGGCCGGTGACAGTTCTTGCCTGATGCATATCGGTGGCGGACTGTCCCGGCTCCGGGCTGGTGCCAAGACCGTTCACCTGGCCCAGATTCTTGCTGCGACTCGCGAGGACCCGATGGTGCTCGGTCGGGCCGAGCGTCAGGCTGAGGTGCATGCCGGACCCGAGGCGGTGCTGTGAATCCGCCTGTCATGTTGGGTATACCGACAATGCCGCCTACTTCGCCGCGCGGCGTCGGGAACCTTCGGGGGGAGGACAAGTTCCCCGACGCCGCGCGGCGGACGCTCGCCGACACGCAACTGCGCCGCAACCTCGGCAAGGCGACAACAACGATCCGCTCCAAGCGCGCACAGGTCGTTGCTGAGCTGCCCGACTGGGAGCAGCTGCGGGAGGCAGGTCGCCAGCTCAAGGTCCACACCATGGCACACCTGCCGGATTACCTCGCCCAGTTGGAATCAGCCGTGATCGCCCAGGGAGGGGTGGTGCACTGGGCTCGCGATGCGAACGAGGCCAATGCCATCGTGATCGATCTTGTTCGTGGCAAGGGCGTGGATGAAGTTGTGAAGGTCAAATCCATGGCCACACAGGAGATCGGGCTCAATGAGGCGTTGGAGGCAGTCGGTATCAAGGCACTGGAAACCGATCTTGCGGAGCTGATCGTGCAGCTCGGTCACGACAAGCCATCGCACATTCTCGTGCCGGCGATCCACCGGAACCGGGCGGAGATCCGCGAGATCTTCTTACGCGAAATGGCCAACGCTGATCCTGAACTCAGCGATGAGCCGGCGGCACTGGCCGGTGCGGCGCGGCAGCACCTGCGGCGCAAGTTCCTGTCCGCGAAGGTGGCGATCAGCGGGGCAAACTTCGGTATCGCGGAGACCGGAACGCTCGGTGTCGTCGAGTCAGAGGGCAATGGCCGAATGTGCCTCACCTTGCCCGACACCTTGATCACGATCATGGGTATCGAAAAGCTCGTCCCGCGATGGCGGGATCTGGAGGTCTTTTTGCAGCTACTGCCCCGATCATCGACGGGGGAGCGGATGAACCCCTATACCTCCATGTGGACTGGCGTAACTCCAGGCGACGGGCCGCAAGAATTTCATTTGATCTTGCTCGATAATGGCCGGACAGCAGTGTTGGCCGACGCGGAGGGCCGGGATGCACTGAACTGCATTCGCTGCAGCGCTTGCCTCAACGTCTGCCCGGTCTATGAGCGAACTGGCGGTCACGCGTACGGATCGGTCTATCCCGGGCCCATCGGTGCCATCTTGTCTCCACAGCTGACCGGGATCGAGGACAACGCATCGTTGCCGTACGCGTCATCATTGTGCGGCGCCTGCTACGACGTGTGTCCAGTCAAGATCAACATCCCGGATATCCTGGTGCACCTGCGGGCCAAGCACACCGAGACGTACGCCGATGAACATCGGATGCCGAGCGCCGAGGCATCGGCCATGGCTGCCGCTGCCTGGGTGATGAGCAATCCGAAGCGCTGGACATATGCCCTGCGTAGTGCCCGGCTCGGCCGCATTCTCGGTCGCAAACGCGACGTGATCGGTGAAGTGCCGCTACCACTCGCCAAGCAGTGGACCGATGCCCGGGACCTCGCGCGTCCGCCCAAACAAACTTTCCGCGATTGGTGGGCAGCCGAGCACGGGGGAGAGCGGTGAACGCTCGGAACGAGGTGCTGGCCCGAATTGCGCTCGCCCATCGCGCCGCACCACCGCCGGACCTGCCGTATGAGGAGATCAGTCGGGATTATCGGACTACCTCAGATTTCTCAGCGGAGG
>JBKPEY010000184.1:0-4360 GCA_046744405.1 Actinomycetota bacterium | reverse complement strand
CCGCCGACGGATCTGAGAGCGTGAGCTGCTTGTGGTGGTGATCGAAGTGTTGAGTGCCGTAGTGGTAGACGTCGAAGACGCTCATCGTGTCGTGAAAGTAGGGGTCCCACGCAGTCGGGAAATGCATGGTCAGCGCCAGGTTCTCGTTAGTTTCAGCGGCGAGTTTGCGCTGCAGTGCATGGATGGTCCGGTCCATCAGTCCGATCATGGTCGATGTCGGTAGCACCTGGCCGCCACCGCAGGAACCGTGGTTGTTGATCAAGTGGAACGGCCGCTGGCCAGCGTTCAAGGTGGCCGCGAAGCGACGGCTCCAACTGGCCGGTCGTTTACCGAAGGCGTGGACCAGCGGCATCAAGGTGCGCACGACCAGGTAGCCGAACATCATGTGGAACAGAAGCTGCCGGTTGGTCCAGCGGGTTCCGTTGGATCGTCGTCGCAGGTCGGCTGGCGTGGCCTGGCGGACTAGATCGCTGAATTGGATCCGGGCCTGCTCCATTTCGTCATGCACCGCTGCTCGGTCCAAGATCAGCGCCTCTCGATCGTTGCGATCTGTGCAAGACATGGGTATTGCCGTGATGGACTCAAGATGGCTCAGCGCCAGACTGCATCGGTTGCAGTTCACCGATTAGCTGCTCAACCCGCCACCTAATCTGGTCACGAATCGGTCGGACCACCTCGATGCCCTGGCCGGCGGGGTCATCCAGGACCCAGTCCTCGTAGCGTTTCCCGGGATAGTACGGACAGGTGTCCCCGCAGCCCATGGTGATCACAACATCAGACGCTTTGACCGCCTCGGTGGTCAGGATTTTGGGTTGTTCTGCTTCGATGTCGATGCCGTCTTCTGCCATGGCTTGGACGGCGACCGGGTTGATCTTGTCGGCAGGTTCGGACCCGGCTGACCGTACCTCGATACGCCCACCAGATAGGTGGTTGAGATAGCCAGCAGCCATCTGGGACCGACCGGCGTTGTGCACGCAGACGAAAAGAACGGACGGCTTGTCGGCCACAAGCAACTCCTTTGGATCAGACGTTGAGGTCACGCAGCAGTGCGGTGATGCGCGCTTGAAAATCGTCCGCGGATGTCTCGAACCTCCGGGTGGCGTCGAGTTCATGTCGATTCTCATTGGTGAGAGCAGTAAGGGTCGGCTGTCGGTAAATAGTCCGGGCGAGGCCGTAGCCGACGGCGCCGCCGACAATCTGGGCGATCAGGAACATCGGCACGGACGCAGGTTCGATACCGGCGAAGGTGTCGGAGAACATTCGGGCGATGGTGACCGCCGGATTGGCAAAGCTGGTGGAGCTGGTGAACCAGTAACCGGCGGTGATGTAGGCGCCGACTGCCCAGCCGATCAGCTGGGGCCTCCCGGTGCGGCTCAATGTGGTGATCAGCAGCACCAGGCCGGCGGTGGCAACCACCTCGCCGAGCCATCGGCCCGGACCTCCGCGGTCGGTGGTGGACAGGCTGACCGCGGGCTCGCTGAACATCAGGTTTGCCACCACGACTCCGATCAGCCCGCCGACGACCTGCGCGCCGACCAGCATCACAGCGTGGAGGCTCCTGAGGCCCCCGGTCAGACGTTCGAGAACTGTGACGACCGGGTTGAATGCCGCCGACACCGGCTGCAAGGCAATGATCAGCGCGGCGAGGGCGGCGCCAGTCGCCAGCGCATTTTCCAGCAGCTGCAGCCCAACATCATCAGGTGACAGCCGTTGCGCAGCGATTCCCGAACCCACCACAGCCGTAACGAGAAAAGCGGTGCCCACCAGCTCGGCGATGGCACGATGTCGTAGAGCTGGTCCGCCACGAGATAGGTCAGTCATCAACAGCGGCGGCCGGCGCCGAGCTTGTCGGTGCAGCCGCCGGTACTGTGATCGGTTTTGTTGCTTGGACGATCGCGCTGTGCATGCCGTCGGCGGCCTGATGGGTGAACCGGACGCTGACATCGACAAATCCAGCCGCCGCCAATCCTTGTAAGTATTCGGCCCTTGATAGGGCACCAGCTATGCAGCCGATGTAGGAGCCCCGTGCGGCTCGCTCGGGCGGGGTGAGGTCATCCTCGGCAACAACGTCGCTAATTCCGATCCGGCCGCCTGGTGTGAGGACTCGGAACATTTCCGCCAGAACTCTGGGCTTGTCCAATGAAAGGTTGATCACGCAGTTGCTGATCACCACGTCCACTGACCCATCGGGGAGGGGAATGTCCTCGATGGTTCCCTTCAGGAACTCGACATTCGCCGCCCCGGCCTTCGCCGCATTCGAGCGGGCCAACTCAAGCATCTCGTCGGTCATGTCGACTCCGTAGGCGAACCCCGACGGACCCACGCGCCTCGCCGACAGCAGCACGTCGATGCCACCACCTGAACCAAGATCGAGAACAGTCTCGCCCTCGCGAAGCGCGGCCACCGCAATTGGGTTGCCGCAGCCCAGGCTTGCCGCCACCGCAGTGACAGGCAGATTGTCCAACTCGCCGGGGTTATACAGAGCTGAGCCGAAGGTGTCATCGACTTCCAGAGTTGTTGGACCACAGCAGCCGCCCGTGTCACCGCAGCACGACCCGTCATCGCCGCAGGAGGCCTGGCCCTGTCCGGAAGTCACTGTGATTGCAGCAGCCGCGTAGCGGTCTCGGACCTGCTCACGTAACGCATCGACTGCATTGGTTTCCGTCATGAACGCCATCCTTCGTATTGACTTCTGTCGATGTGACTGAGTGTAATCGCATTGCATCGATATTTGTCAATGTATGACAAGATGGTGTTGTGCCAACCACGGTGACGCCTACCCGGACAGAACTCCCCCTACTGAGTGAATGCTGCTCACCGGTGGTTCGTGAGGTCATTCAGCCGGCGGAGGCTGAAACGCTGGCGGAAGGGTTCAGGGCACTCGGGGACCCGACCCGACTTCGCCTCATCTCACTCGTCGCAGCCCATGAGGACGCAGAGGCATGTGTATGCGAGCTGACCGAACCAGTTGGCCTATCGCAGCCGACCGTCTCCCACCATCTCAGAATCCTGGTGGAAGCCGGCATCCTGAGCCGCGAGCAGCGAGGCAAATGGGCCTACTACCGGCTAGTCCCGGACACCCTGAACACCCTAGCGGCATTGATCACTTCGCCCACCTCTTGACCGGAGTCCATCAGCAGAGACTGGGTGCAAAAATCGGGCTGCACACACTGCGGCACTCGGCTGCGTCAGTGATGTTTGATTCGCTACGTTCGTCCTGGCAGGCTCGCCACTCGTTGTAACCGTGCCGCGAAGGGAGGGACGTTGAATCAGCGATCCAGTGGTCTTCGCCTGAGCGAGGAGTTCTACAGGAATTGCGTGGCGCCTGCGCTCGCCGCGGAGTTCCCGCGGTTGCCCCATGCAGCTGGGCTCATGGGCCGAGGGTCGGAGGTACTTGGATACGACGACAGCATGTCCACCGATCACACCTGGTTCGCTCGTGTGGTCGTCTTCGTGCCGGGTGACGTCCTCGTCGACCATGGCGAGTCGGTGCGAGCCCAGTTGACCGCGCGGATCCCGGATCAGTTTGACGGCCTTCCGACCGAAGTCAACGTCACGACGGTGCAGCAGTACTTCTTGGACCAGCTCGGTCTGGACGTGTCGGTCGCCTGGGACGCCTACGACTGGGTCAGTCTGCCGGAGCAACGTTTGTGTGCCATGACGGCGGGAGCCGTGTTCCACGATGAGCTCGACCTGGAGAAGGTGCGCCTGCGGCTCGCTTACTATCCGAGAGACGTCTGGCTGTACTTGATGCTTGCGGGTTGGTGGCGGGTGCACCCGGAGATGAATCTTGTGGGGCGCGCCGGGTATGCAGGGGATGAGCTCGGGTCGGCCTTGATTGCGAGCGAGATCGTGTCCGGGCTCATGCACCTGTCGTTTCTGATCGAACGTCGATATGCGCCTTACGTGAAGTGGTTTGGCACCGCCTTCTCGAAACTCCACATTGCTGATCGCTTGTCGGCGCCGCTCGACAGCGCGCTTCACGCACGCAGCTGGAGGGAGCGCGAAAAAGCATTGGGCCTCGGCTACCAGATCGTTGCAAGCGCATTCAACGACCTTGAGATCGCACCTCGGCTGACCCTCGAGCCGGTCCGACTGTGGGCGCGTCCGTTCACTGTCATGTGGGCGGACTTTCCCGGCGCTCTCAGCGCGTCGATTAGCGATCCACAGGTGCGCGACCTGGTCGAGCGCTGGCCGACCGGCGGCATTGATCAAGTGCGGGACATTCTTTGGGCGCCTAATTCGCGAATTAAGGTGCGTGAACTTGCGAAGCGATAAGTCCCCGACATGACCGACGCCGCCCACAGCGAGGACGCGCTCTCATCCGGCGCCATCTTGAGACGCGAGTCGATCAAACCGG
>JBKPEY010000599.1:0-4449 GCA_046744405.1 Actinomycetota bacterium | reverse complement strand
GCATCGCCAGGCCGACCGAGCGGGATGCCGAGCCGTTCTTCCTGGTGCGGATCTTGGTCCTCCTGGCCCGTCATCGGAGTTGCGATTTCGCCGGGGGCGACGGCGTTGGCGGTGATCTGGTATTGACCCAGCTCCAGAGCGAAGGTCTTGATCAATCCGCCGATGCCGTGCTTGGCCGCATCATAAGGGCCAGAGCCGACGCGCGGCTGATGCTCGTGCACGCTCGTAACAGCGATCAGCCGGCCGCCGTTGCCGGATTTGATCATGCGCTGCGCGGCTTGCCGCATGCAGACGAAGGTGCCATCCAAGTTGGTGGCGATGATCTTGCGCCACTCGTCGTAGGAGGTGTCTACGAGCAGCGTCGAACCACCCATACCGGCATTGTTGACAAAGACGTCGAGTCCACCGAGCTCATCGATGAGCAGGTCGACGGTGACCGCACAAGAGGGGAGGTCGGTGTAGTCCAGCTGCTTGACCAAGGCCTTACGCCCCGTGGACCGCACTTCCTCGGCGGTTTCTTCGGCTCCTTTGGAATCGGAATGCCAGGTGACGCCGATATCCATCCCAGCCTCGGCGAGGGCAACGGCAGTCGCCTTGCCGATACCGGAGTCGGAAGCTGTCACGATCGCGTAGCGGGGATCAAAGGTCATGCGACTGATATTCCCAGCAGCCCCTGACGCAAACCGCGCCGGCCCCCGACTGATCTTGCCCCGCTTTGGTGCGCCCCTCAGCCTGTCGAAGGCGCCTCATGATCGTTTTCCCACCTGGGCGGCGAAACTTACCCATCTGGAGTGACCTGCGGGCTCGTTCTCCCACCTGTGCAGCGAAACGTACCCCGTTAGGAGGCGCCATGCACATGGATGGGGGCGTACACAACTCCGAATCTAGAAGTATTGTCCGATCCGCTCCCGACTTGCCGAAATTTACGGTGGGCTGTGGGTGATCAGCCTGCCGTTAACCGGTTCCAATCCGAGGCTGTACGGCGCATACTCTTCGCCATGGCGAGGACTGTCACCGCCTCGCACTTCGTCGGTCGCGCAGCTGAGCTCGGTCGTCTGCACACCGCCTTGGACTCCGTCCAGGCCGGTAATCCGCTCACGCTCTATGTAGCCGGCGAGGCCGGTGTCGGAAAGACCCGGCTCGTGACACGGTTCGCCAAGCAGGTCACTGAATCCGGCGGCCAAGTGCTGCTGGGCAGCTGTATTGACCTAGGCGAGGGATCGCTGCCGTACGGTCCGCTGGTTCAAGCGCTGCGAGGCCTAGGTCGAGGACTTACGTCGGCCGATGTGGCCAGCTTGGTCGGCTCAGCTCGGCCGCTGCTAGCACGGCTGCTGCCGGAGCTTGCACCGGCCGATGAGACGGACGAGTCGGAGCCAGCCCCTCCCGGCATCGGCTCGTCGCCCCAGGCGCGGCTGTTCGAGGCGTTTCTTGCTCTTCTGGAGCGGCTGGCGGAACGGTCCACTACGGCGGTGGTGATCGAGGATCTGCATTGGGCCGATCGTTCGACCCTGGACCTCCTCACTTTCCTGGTTCGTAACCTGCGCAGTGCGCCGCTCTTGGTGCTGACCTATCGCACCGACGAGCTGCACCGCCGGCATCCGTTGCGTCCCTTCCTGGCCGAACTCGACCGGAGCGGGCGAGTTGCGCGGCTGGATGTTGATCGGTTCGACCGTGCGGAGATCGCAGATCTGCTGCAAGGGAATTTGGGAAGCAGTCCCCCCGAAGACCTCGTCGAGCGGATCTATCGACGTTCCGGGGGCAATGCTTTTTTTGCCGAGGAGTTGCTGGCCGCGCTTCGGAAGGAAAACGGCGATCCGCAACTGCCGCCGAGTCTGGAGAACGTGCTGCTGAGTCGTGTTCAGATTCTGTCCGAGGATGCCCAGGCAACGCTCAGAATTGCCGCCGCAGCAGGTGGTCCGGTAGAGCACCAACTGCTCGCCGCGATCAGCACCCTCCCAGAAGCAGCGTTGCTCAAGGCCTTACGGGAGGCCGTTGCGCATCAGGTATTGGTTCCCGACCCGGCCACGGAGACCTACGCCTTTCGGCACGCGTTGACCCAAGAGGCGCTCTACGGCGATCTGCTGCCGGGCGAACGCGCGCAGCTGCACGCAGCCTTTGCCCAGGTACTCAGCGAGCGTCCCGACCTCGGCGGTCCTTCTCATGGCGCGACATCAGCGCGGCTTGCCTATCACTGGGTCAAGGCTCACCAGCCAGCTCGGGCGTTGCCTGCCGCGGTGCAGGCTGGGCTGGACTCTGCGGCGGCCTATGGATTCGCCGATGCCAAGCGGCACTTCGAGACTGCGCTCGGGCTCTGGGACCAGGTACCTGATCCTGAGCAGCAGGCCGGCCTCGACCACGCCGCGGTGCTGCAACATGCTGCGGAATCGGCATATCTCGCCGGCGATCCAAATCGTGCCATCGCCTTGACGCGAGCAACTCTTGCCTCGATTGACGAGGTCGCGGATCCGGTACGGGCGGGGTTGTTGCACGCGCTCCTCGGTGGATACCTCAACGCAACCGGTGGACAGGGAGCGATCGCAGAGTACGAGGCGGCCGTACGGTTGGTGCCAACCCAGCCGCCCCGAGCAGAACGGGCACAGGTCTTGGCTTCGCTGGCAGAGGCGCTCATGGGACAAGGCCGCTATCGAGAATCCGCGGAACTGTGTGGGGAGGCCATCGGGATCGCTCAGCAGCTCGGCGCGGTCGCCCAAGAGGGCGATGCGCGACGAGCCCTGGGAGTGGATCTGTCATTCCTAGGTGATCTCGACGCCGGCGTCAAAGAGCTGCGCGAGGCGCGTCGGATCGCTGAGACTCTCGGCCGGGTGGATGAGGTGGCGCGCTGTTCGGCGACGCTGGCCGGCTTGCTCGAGTCATTTGGTGATCTTGAGCGTGCGGTCACGGTGGCTTTGCAAGGTGCCGAATTGGCGGCCAGTCATGGCCTCGAACGGTGGCACAGCCCTTTTCTGACAGCTACAGCGGGTCGCGCACTGTTTGCGCTCGGCCGTTGGGAGGACGCTGAGGTGCTGTTGCGTCGTGCAGCCGATCGAGTGGCCCCTGAACTGGTCGCGGCTCGAGTTTCCATCCGCTCAGCGCAAGCCGAGCTGAACGTTGCGCGCGGCCAGGTCTCCTCAGCTACGGAGCATCTGACGGAGGCGCGCGAGGCATACCTCCAGACGGTCAAGCAGCCATGGTTCACCGGACCACTGTTTGTGGCGACCACCGAGTTGGCTTTGTTGCAAGCGCGGCTGGCTGACGCTGCTGCCGCTGTGAATGAGGGGCTCCGGGTCGCCGGCAGAGACCTCAACTTTGGAGTCCCGCTGTACGTCCTCGGGGTTCGTGCTGCTGCGGATCGTGCTGAGCTCGCCCGCGCCCACCGCAATGAGAACGATGTGATCGAGGCCTGCCGGCTCGGCCGGGCGCTGCACGCCGAACTGGTCTCTCAGATGTCGGCTACAGACGCTGGTGCGGTGCCTACCCCTGGTATCCCTACGCCTCGCACCATGGCCTGGGCCGACACGGGCCAGGCTGAGCTTGCTCGGCTGGGCGGGCATAGCGACCCGGACCTGTGGCTGGCCGCCGCTGAGGCGTGGGACCGGCTCGATCAGCCGTATCCCACGGCGTACGCCCGCTACCGCGAGGCCGAAGCCTTGCTGTTGGCCGGTCTCTCCCGGAAGCGAGTGGAGGCCTCAATGCGCGCGGCATATGCCGCTGCCAGTGGCTTGGGAGCCCTACCACTCTGCAATGAGATCGAGGACTTGGCGCGCCGCGGCCGCGTCAGTCTGGAAACCGACACTCCGAGCAAGATCATGCCCGAAGCTTCACCGCTCGCCCGCCTCGGCCTCACCGTTCGAGAGCAGGAAGTTCTGGTCCTCCTGGCGACCGGACGGACTAACCGTCAGATCGCCGAGACACTCTTCATCAGCCCAAAGACAGCAACGCTGCACGTGTCGAACATCCTCAGCAAGCTGGGCGTCGCCAATCGGGTCGAGGCGGCCACTATCGCCCATCGGCTCGGTGTCGCGACGGCGGAGGATCGAGGAAAAGGCCGCTAATTGGTGCCGTTAATCGTTGTCGATCTTCTTGCCCGCTTTGTCGAGGACGTACCACTTGGCGCCAAATTGGTCCAAATCTTGTCCGCCCACATCCCCCGACGCTTTGTCGCCGACGTAGTAGTACAGCGGGTGACCGCCGTAGGTCACCTGGGTGCCGCCGTCGCCCCGGGTAGTGGTGCCGATCAGTGCGCCAGATGCCCCGGCACCAGGTTGCGGGGTGCCGTTGCCAACGTATGGCGGCCATACGCTTGCGCACGGGCCGTCACACATCGATTTGCCGCCCTTGTCCGCCTCGAAGAGGTAGAGCGTCCTGCCTTGAGCGTCAACGACGATCTGGCCGAGGCTGGAGTCGCGGAGGTCGACCATAGCGGCAGTCCCTGCTGCACTTGGTGTGACC
>JBKPEY010000450.1:0-2591 GCA_046744405.1 Actinomycetota bacterium | reverse complement strand
AGAACGATCTCCTCCAAACTTCGTCGGTAGGGCCCAATCTCGTCCACGCGTACGCCCTCACCGACCAGGTAGGCGTTGAGGCGGGCCGGGTCCTCGGCGCGTACGAGCAGCTGGTCGCTCGACTGCGATGCAACAGTCGGCCCGAGCAATTCGTTGCAGCGGTCAATGTCGGCGGTTCGAACGGTAACCAGACCCGTTGGTCGCAACAGCGTGTCCAGCTGCTCTTGCAAGATCAATCGCCCATCACGTAGTACACCGACGTGGGTGCACATCTGCTCGATTTCGGCAAGCAAATGGCTGGAGAGGAAGATCGTTGTGCCTTCGGCATTTAGTTCCAGCAACAGTCGCCGGATCTCCTGGATGCCCTGCGGGTCGAGGCCATTGCTGGGCTCATCCAAGATCAGCAGTGTTGGCTGGCGCATCAGTGCGGCCGCCAGCCCGAGCCGCTGGCGCATTCCTTGCGAATAGGTGCGGACCGGTCGGCGATCAGCCGGGTCCAGCCCCACTTGCTCCAAAGCGTTGCCGATCTTGTTCCGGCGCTCGGGTCCTCGGCTGCGGTCCGACCCGGTGGCATCGAGCAAAGCGAGATTCGCCCTGCCGGAGAGGTGTGGGTAAGCGGCGGGGCTCTCGACCAGTGAGCCGATCTGGGGCAACACCTTCCGGCGAGAGTTCGGCATCGGCATCCCGAGGACCTTGGCCTCTCCGGACGTCGGCAGTACCAGTCCCAGCAGCATGCGTACGGTAGTCGTCTTGCCCGAACCGTTTGCGCCCAGGAATCCGTAAACGTCTCCCACTCCGACCTCCAGATCAACTCCGTCGACGGCGCGAAGCTCCCCGTATCGCTTGGTCAGAGCTCGAGTCTCAATGACATGCCCATTCGTAGCAGCGGTGGTCGTCACTGCCGCTCCAGCAACTCGGTCGCCGCCTGCTGCAGCGTCTCCGAGGTCACGGTGCCTGCCAGAAGAAAGGTGCCGCCACGACCGCGATATGGTGTGATCAAGAGTCCCACCGGACCGATGGGCGCCAAGGTGCCGACATCTGTTATCTGGGCGTTGCCGCGATCTTGCAGCTGTTGCCTGAGTGGTCTGGAAATCTGACCGCGCAACGGTAAGACAATCAAGGTCGTGGGACCGCGTCCATAGATTCCAACGGCGTCGGGATCCTCGCCGTCGCGTGACCTCAATCCTGCGAGCAAGGCCGGCATGTCGTACGGCGTGAATGCGTTTGCGGCGGCAGCTACGTCGACCGACGGCTCATAGACGACTCGTACGTCTTCAGCCAGGCTGAATTTCGTGGTGTCGGCTCGGGGCAGACCAATGTTGACTTCGCGAAGCGTCGAGGTGATGACCGGGCGCTTGTCCTTAAGGCCGTACAGCTCGATCTCCAGCGGCAGTCCGCTGGCAGGGTCGGCCCAGATGTCGACATGCCCGACGGTGGTTGCCTTCTCATCTGGCGTCAGGCGCAGGCCGGGTGCGTCGGTGCCAGCGACCCAGCGCGGCGGCAGGCGGCTTAGTTCAGTTTCGCGTACCCCCTGCAGCAGCGACCGTGCAAACGTTGGTGGCAGCAGGTCTGACGGATCGGGGAGCCTGATCTTGGAGACCGGTGAGTATGTCGCGGTTTCGGACTCGAAGACCCATCGAACAATGCCCATGCCCTGACGGAACAGGCCTGTCTCGCCGGTGCTGCGGATCCGGTCGACGCGCCAGTCATTAGAGCTGCGCCACCACACCCGCAACTGGGTGTTCTCGCCAAGTAGTTGGGCTAACGTCGCGAATGACTCATTGTCGGGAACTTGCAGCGTTCCGGACGTCTCCACGAAGCCGGACCAACCCACATTTGCCGACTGCTGGATCTGGCTCGCCAGCTCGGGCGCTGAAATATCTGAGTGTGCGGCCGGACGCCCAGTGATCAGAATCGGCGTCACGACGAAGGCAGCTGCAGTCAAAAGCACAACCAGCCAGCGCGCCGACATGGCGCCACTGTAGGTCGGCGATACCAGGGAGACGAAACCTAGTGCAACTCGACGGCTGACATGACTCCGCATCAGGTACTCCGACTCGGCATCAGCTGCAGTTGGTGCCAAGTACTAGTACCTGATGCGGAGTTTCAACAAGGTGAGTCGCCTACGGTGTCAGGCGACCGTGGGCGACAGGTTCTACTTCTCTGAGACCTCTTCCAGAACCTGTCCGACGACGTCATTCGGAAGTGCCCGGGCCACATCTGCCTGTGCCACGATGCCGATGAGTTTGTGTCCATCGATGACCGGCAGGCGGCGTACCTGATTCTTCGCCATGGTCCTGAGAGTCTCTTCGGCCGAATCGTCGGCACCAATCGTCACTGGCTTGCCCTGGGCCAGATCGGACGCCCTGACTGAATTGGGATCCTTGCCCTCGGCAATGCACTTCACGACGATGTCGCGATCAGTCAGCATCCCCTTGAGTCGCTGATCCTCACCACAGATCGGCATCGCGCCAACATCGAGGTCGCGCATCTTCCGGGCGGCCTCGACCAAGGTCTCGGTTGAGTTGACGCACTCGACGCCCTGGGTCATGAGTTCTCGGGCAGTTGCCATAGCAGACTCCTCCTTGAGT
>JBKPEY010000045.1:0-13909 GCA_046744405.1 Actinomycetota bacterium | reverse complement strand
CCTATGCTGCCATCCATGAGCGAGTATGAGGACCCATCGAGGCGGATCGCTGCGTACGGGGCAACTGCCCAGCCGGCAATCGCCGCTCGGATGGCGCCGCATTTGCGACTGACACAGATCGGCACAGCGTGCGCCGGGCTCGCCGTTGTTGCCGCAGCCGTTGCGGTTGCACTGTTCCCCTCGTTTGCCGGCGCTGATGCAGGCCGCGGTTGGGCTATTGGAGCGCTGGTCTCGGCTGCCCTCATGCTGATCATCTGTGTCGTCCAGGTCCTCGTCTGGCAGCGAGCGATGACCTCCTGGAGCGGTCTGCGGCTTCATGATCTGCACGGCGAGGCGCGGCTTTCCTGGATCGTGCACCTGCTGTCCTACGCCGTTGCCCTAGCGGCACTCTTCACCTGTATGGAGAGCAGCGCCGGCGCTGGCTGGATTACCGCGTCAGCTCTGCTGTTGACGGTCACCTTGTTTCTGGTGCTTGCTGCGCAGGTACTCGCAGGCGTCCAATTCCTGCGGCCCAGCGGACCTCCCGGAACCCTTCCGGCTCACATCCGGCGGCTGAGAGAACAGTCGCGCTGGAGAAACGACTAACGAAGCTCGCTGCAGGCGACTAGCCCGTGACCCGCGCTGACTCCTCGACGGGCATCACGAACCGGTATCCCACGTTGCGAACAGTGCCGATAACCGATTCGTATTCAGGGCCGAGTTTGGCGCGAAGCCGCCGCACATGTACATCGACGGTGCGTGTTCCGCCGTAGTAGTCGTACCCCCAGACATCGCTGAGCAGCTGCTGGCGGCTGAACACGCGTCCGGGGTGTTGCGCAAGGTACTTCAAGAGCTCGAACTCTGTGTAGGTGAGGTCAAGCTGGACGCCATTGAGTTTCGCGCTGTAGCCGGCCTCATCGATCATGATGTTGCCGGACTGAATCACCGGGTCGATGTTGCTCGTCACGGACGGGCTCATGGCTAGCCGCAGCCGGACGTCTACTTCGGCGGGGCCGGCCGTGGTAAGCAGCAGGTCGTCAAAACCCCAGTCGGCGGAGAGCGCCGCCAAGCCGCCTTCACTGGCAATGACGAGCAGGGGTGCTTCTTTTCCGGTCGTCTCAATGAGCCGACACAGCGAGCGAGCGCCGACCAGATCCCGACGAGCGTCGAGCAGGATCACATCGGCCGCCGGCGCGTCGAGCAACGCAGTCGCTTCCGCCTGTGCGACTTTGACCTGGTGGGGAAGAAGCTCCAACGCGGGAAGGATTTCCGCGGAGGCGTGCATATCGTTGGTTAGCAGCAGCAAGGTGGCCATTGAGGTCTCCTCACTAAGGTGATTACTCGCGCATCCCAACGCTCGCAACCACAGGGTCAGGGATTAGTGCCGGTGCTAGCCTTCAGCCCACCCCGATATGGTCTGAGTGCATGCTTGAGACTAACGCAATGGCGTCCGTTCACCTTCATTACTGGGCTGGAGCTAAGGCCGCTGCAGGGGTCGCGGAGGAAGTAATCGATGCTTTCTCCGTCGCTGAGGCCCTCCGACTCGCTTGCCAGGATCGGTCGGATCCACGCTTCGACAGGGTCGTTCAGCTCAGCTCTGTATTGATCGATGGGCGCGTGGCGCACCAAGAAGATCTTGAGCAGCAGCTCACCAAGGCCGTACAAGTTGAAGTTCTGCCGCCGTTTGCCGGTGGCACATAGCGGCTCCACAACTGGGGCATCCGCCAAGAGCTTGCCGGCTTCATCCAAACCTCGAAGCTGTGGCCACGGCACCATAACGAAAAACGGGAAAGTCGGATCAACCGGTTGCACCTAAATGCGGTCTGTCCGCTATGTGAAACGCAGTCTCGTTTTTTGAGACGTAGTGTTGGGATGCACTCGACTCCACCCCTAGTCTTCTCCTCGTGACTTCGACGAACCCGTGGGCGTTGCCGCTCACCCGCCGGCGTGCTGTGGATCACGGCCGGATGCGTTCGTCGTTGTGTCAGCTGCGGCGAATGTAGAGGCGCCTTCTCGTCGTCTCGAGCCTGACCGCGAGGGCTCGTGTCGCCGCCGCCCTCCTCCCGCCTCCCCGTACGGTGATCCGTACTCACCCTCGGCTGTTGAGCCACACACCATCAGGAGAAAAGACACAACATGAGCAGGCAAGAAGTACTCGTCGACGCTGACTGGGTCGAGGAGCATGCAAGTGATCCGAACATCGTTCTTGTCGAAGTCGATGAAGACACCACCGCGTACGACGGCGGTCACATTCCAGGCGCGATCAAGCTGGACTGGAAAAAGGATCTGCAGGATCCGGTTCGCCGCGACTTCATCAATAAGGAGCAGTTCGAGAAGCTGCTATCCGAGCGTGGCATTAGCAACGACGACACCATCGTGCTCTATGGCGGCAACAACAACTGGTTCGCCGCGTACGCGTATTGGTATTTCAAGCTCTATGGGCACCAAAACGCCCTGCTGCTCGACGGTGGTCGCAAGAAGTGGGAGCTGGACGCTCGTGAGTTGAGCACCGAGACCGTCACCCGACCGGCTACGAGCTACACGGCCACCGAGCCCAACCTCGACATCCGTGCCTTCCGCGACGAAGTGGTTGCCGCAATTGGCGCAAAGAGCTTGATCGACGTGCGCAGCCCCGACGAGTATGCCGGCCGGCTGCTTGCGCCTGCTCACCTACCGCAGGAGCAAGCGCAGCGTGGTGGTCATATCCCGACTGCAGTCAACGTGCCGTGGAGCAAGGCTGCCAATGATGACGGCACTTTCAAGTCCGACGAGGAGCTCAAGCAGCTCTACAGCGATGCGGGCCTGAGCTGGGACAAGGACATCATCGCCTACTGCCGGATCGGAGAACGCAGCGCGCACACCTGGTTCGTGCTGCACCAAATCCTTGGGCAGCACAACGTCAAGAACTACGACGGTTCCTGGACCGAATACGGCTCGCTGGTTGGCGTTCCCGTGGCGGTCGGCGACGAACCTGGGAACGCCTGATTATTTCCGGACCTGAGGAATTCAGGCCTGATCAATCGACGCGATGTCGCGTCAGCTAAGGAGAACAGCATGTGCGCAGCAACCAAGGGTGGCCTCAGTCTGGCTGACGTCGATGTCACCAAAGAGGCTGTGATTCAGGGGCGCGTGCTGCGCGGTGGCAATCCAGTCGCCGGGGCGTACGTCCGCCTGCTTGACTCCGGCGGCGAATTCACTGCTGAGGTCCCGACGTCAGCGACCGGCCATTTCCGCTTCTTTGCCGTCGATGGCAAGTGGACGCTGCGCACGCTCGTACCGGGTGCCAGCCTCGATCGCCAGGTCGTTGCCGCACGGGGGAACGTTGCGGAGATCGACGTCGACGTCGAAGTTGTCTAAAGCCTGGCTAGCTCTCCGAGTCCAGAATCAGAGTTACCGGGCCGTCGTTAGTCAAGGTGACGCGCATGTGTGCGCCGAAGACGCCGGTCTCGACCTCTGCTCCGCGCCGTCGCAAGGAAGAGACAAACGCCTCGATCAGGGGTTCGCTGATTGATCGAGGCGCGGCGGCGCTCCAGGACGGCCTACGACCTTTCCTGGTGTCTGCATAGAGGGTGAACTGGCTGACAACCAAGATCGGCGCGCGCTCATCTTGACAAGATCGCTCGCCGTCCAGGATGCGCAGCGTCCAGACCTTCTCGGCAAGCCGATCGGCGATCGCTGGCTGATCATCATGAGTTACCCCAACCAAGATCACAAGCCCAGGCCGATGGATTGCGCCGGCATTGTCACCGTCCACCTCGACCCGCGCCGAGGTAACCCGCTGAACCACCAGGCGCATAGTTAGTGCGCTCGTCGCTTGATCACGGGCCTCAGTCTGCCAGCTGATTGAGTGCGCAATCTCGGTTTCCGATGTAGGCCTCGACTTCCACTTCAATCAGATGCGATGGATCAGCCAGCCTCGTGACTTCCACCATGGTTGCCACCGGCCGTATCTCGCCAAACAGCTCATGATGTGCCCGCCCGATGTCGGCTTGAGAGGCGATGTCGGTGACATACATCCGAGTTCGTACCACTTGGTCTGCTGCCGCACCCGCCGCTGTGAGGGCGTCGAGTGCGATCGTGAAAGCCGTCAGTGCTTGCCGGTACGCGTCACCTGGATGCTGCACTCCCTCGAAACCGGTAGCTGTAGTGCCGGCCGTGATTGCCCAGTCTCCGGCTACCACCACCCGCGAGTAGCCGTAGGTAGTTTCCCAGGGCGCGGAGCCGGCGAATCTTGTGATCAACACATCGATACCCTCTGCCACAATGTGAGGTCATGTCCACCGAAATGACTACCCGCTCGCTGTTGATCAAGATCACCTGCGGCGCTGAGGCGGCCGAGCGAGCCAACCAGGCATGGACGGTCGCGGCAATGGGTGTGGCCGCCGGAGCTTCGGTATCGGTGTGGTTGACCGGCGAAGCCGTGTGGTTCGCCGTGCCCGGGCGACAGCCCGATCTGGAGCTGTCGTACGCAACACCGGTCAATGAGCTGATCGAGACCGTCCGGCTAGGTGGCGCGATCACCGTGTGCACTCAGTGCGCCGCGCGCCGGGAGCTGGTTGATGAGGATCTGATCCAGTCTGCAACGATCCAAGGTGCCGCAAGCTTCGTCGAGGCGGCGCTCGCCGATAATGTTCAAGCGTTGGTCTATTGACGCCTGACTGCGGCAACCCGCGCGGCTAGCGATCAAGCAGTTTGGCGAGCTGTTGGGCGCTCATGTCACCGGGCTTGGCTCCGCTGGCAGCTGCGCGCCTTGCGAGGATGGCCAACCGCTCATTGATCGGCGCCTGCATTCCGATCTGGTGTGCGAGCATCACGATTTCGCCATTGAGATAGTCCGTCTCGATGTTTCCCGTGCCACGATGCAACGACTGCCAGGTCGAGCCACCCGTGGACTCGGCAACCCCTGGTACTGGCTTGATCGTGAAGCCGGCTGCCCGGGCCGCGGTCTCCTCGGCTTCGCTGATGTATCTGACACCTGCTGTATCGAGCACGCTGCGAGCCTCGCCGTCAGCCTCTGCTGCCAGCGGGCGCCAGTCCCCGTTGCGGCCCACTAGGGCCTGGAAGACGTTGCGAATGTTGCTGATCAACTTGCGATACTTCCAGGCCATTACGTCGTCGGGAAGAGGAACATCGAAGTTGGCGGCGCTCAGATCGGCGGCAACCTGCCGCAAAACTTGATCGTGATCTTCTGCGGTCATTGGCACCGGTCCGATGTGGAGCATTCCAGATTGCGGCGTGCTGCGAATGATCACCTCGCCCGGCACTAGGTGAACAACTGGCATCCAGACGCATACTCCGAAGACCCGCCGGAAGTATCGATGTGCGAAGGCCTCCCCGGCGACACCGTTGAGCGCAACGAAGATCGGCAGCTGCTCGCCTGCAGTTCCAACCGCCGCACCATTGTGATGTACCGGAGCGTCGGTCCAGCGGATCAAGACCTCGTTTGCTTGCTGGGTCTTCGTTGCCAAGATCAGAATGTCGTCTCGATCAAGCTGGATCTCCTCAGGCTGCCGGATTGCGGACAGGCGCTGGGTCAGGTCTTCATCAGGCGTACGCAACCGCAGACCGCGCTCCCGGAGGGCTGACAGATGATCACCGCGGGCGACCAACACAACATCGCGGCCAACCAGGCCAAGCCGTCCGCCCAGAGCTCCGCCGACCGCTCCAGCGCCAAGAATGATGTAGCGAGGCATGTTTCTCACCGTAACGTGGCACAGTGGTGGGCCATGGAGTTGGCGCTGAGCTTTCGTGATCTTGAGCCAGCCGATTTGAGCGATCTGGACTGGTCAGGAGGCCCGGAGCACATCCGTGCAGTTGCGGAGGCCCTCGAGGTCGCCTACACCGGCGGGATCGCGTTGCTGGTGGGTTACCTTCCGAATGGCCGGCTGATTGCGATGGGTGGTGTGGACTTCCGGGCATCGGAGGACGCCGGGAATATCTGGATGCTTGCAGTTCATGAACGATTTCAGTCCCTGGGTGCTGGGGCTGAGCTGATTGCAGCGCTGGAATACAAGATCATCGATCATGATCGGTCGCTGGCAAGCATGCTGGTTGAGCATGACAACCCTAGAGCCAGGACACTGTACGAGCGTTTGGGTTATACCGAGGCCGGAGCCACGCTTGACAGCTGGCCGGTGGCTGGTGGGCACACCTTCGTAACCGCCTGCTCGATCATGGAACGCAGGCTGATCGAGATCGGTGTTGATGACGCTACGCAGGACTAGACTCCCAGCCATGTCGGTGTCCTCCACTTTTGCAGCACTGCTGATCGGCGGTGTTGCTGCCGTGGGCATACTACTGTTGATCTTGCTCATCATCTTGATGGTGCGTTCGACAAGTAGCCGTTACGGTGGCTGAGCATGTCCTTTGAGCCGCCGAGCGATTTGCACCCTGATCTGGCCGCCATCGCCTGGATGATCGGTCGCTGGGAAGGCAATGGCAAGGCGACCTATCCGGGCACTGAGGACTTCGACTTCGGTCAGCAGATCGACTTCGCCCACAATGGCGGGAATTATCTGCACTATCTGTCACAGATGTTCGAGGTCGACGATCAGGGCATGGCGATCCGGCCGCTCGACATGGAGACCGGATTTTGGCGACCACAAGCAGATGGCAGCCTCGAAGTCGTGATGTGTAACCCGGCGGGCTACGCAGAAGTTTGGTACGGATCGGTCGAGGGAGCCAAGATCGAGTTGGCTACCGACGCTGTGGTGCGTACCGCATCGGCGGTGGAGTACGCGGCAGGCCAACGCCTTTACGGGAACGTTGCCGGCGAGCTCTTGTGGACGTTTGACAAGGCCGCCTACGGACACAACTTGCAAAACCACATGTGGGGCCGACTCCGCCGCGTCTGATGCCAGTCGCTCACCAAGCAGCGTGATCTGCATCGAGATGGCGACCGGGACGGGAAATTCGGCGCGCCCGTGACCGTGAAGGAAGCCGGCGTATGACCGGATGCATGCTCCGCCATCCTGATCACAAACACTGGCACTTCGACGCGATGGCCTCCTATTCGCTGCGGCGCGCCGGGTCATCGCGGGTGCTGGTTTCGCGGGACAAGGTGAGCTTTTGTCTGCGAGACAACTACAAGGTGCCCGCCCAGCGGGTAGTCGTTCCGCGGCGGCACTTCGGGAGATGCTCCCGCAACAGTCAGCAGGGCATCTCACCAGGCTGGGTGGATCTCTACAAGGCAGATCTGTCGGGGCAATGGCTGCGCCTGCCGGCCAACGTGGGTTCGGATGTGCTGTGTCTTGATCTCAAGGCCGACCCGCTGGTTCGGCTGGTAGAGACCGACGAGGCCGACAATTCGACCTCAGTCGCTTTCCGTCTCGACGGCACGAGGGTCCGCAAGGCGAACTCGAGAACATGCCGCTGACACTGCTAGTCAAGCGGGGCGGCTGGCACCTTCCTACGATGGCAGACATATGGGAAGAAATGCAGGGACAGGAGCGCTGAACTGACCATGACCGCTGTGGTGGCCCAAACTGGACCAGACGTAGGTGTGCCCTGGCACTACGGCGACCCCATGCGGGAGCAACGGCTGCTGGATGCCGGCGAGGGCGTGGTTGATCTGTCTCACCGAGGCGTGATCACCGTGACCGGGCCGGACCGGTTGAGTTGGCTGCACTCACTGACGACCCAGCATCTCGAGGGACTCGAGCCGGGACGCGGCGTCACCACGCTGGTGTTGTCTCCGCACGGCCATATCGAATATGTCCTGTATGGCGTCGATGACGGCGAGACATTTTGGGCGCACACCGAACCAGGTGCGGCAGCGGCGTTGGCGGGCTGGCTAGGCGGGATGCGGTTCTTGATGCGAGTCGAGGTCAGTGACAAAACCAGCGAGTACGCGGTCGTGTGGTCTGCTGAACAGCTGCCGGGTGATCACCTGGTGCGAAGTGGGCCGGACTCGCTGGGTGGCCAAGAGCTTTTCGTACCGCGTGATGGGCTCAAGGACACTATGAACCTTGGTCCTCGGGCGGGCACCTGGGCTTTGGAAGCTCGGCGTATTGCGGCCGGAATTCCAAGGATTGGCCTTGACACCGACCACCGCACCATTCCGAACGAGATCGGACTGCTCGGCGCTGCCGTCCACCTTGACAAGGGCTGCTATCGGGGTCAGGAGACCGTTGCCCGCGTACACAACCTGGGAAGGCCGCCGCGTCGCCTGGTACGCCTGCACCTGGACGGCAGCGTGGATGCACTGCCAACCCCTGGAGCGGAGCTGGAGCTGGACGGGCGTGCGGTCGGCTTTGTCGGCAGCTCCGCCCGGCACTTCGAGCTCGGGCCCATTGCCCTTGGGCTGATCAAACGAAGCACACCGATGGATGCCCAACTGAGCGTCCAGGGCATTGCTGCCGCCCAGGAACCGCTCGTCGATCCCGAGATCGGCCTGCACGTCCGCCCAAGCCTTTAGCCCCGTTCCCGGTTCCCCACCGGTCGGCTGCAGCGTTTTAGGCGCCGAGTTGAGACACGGTTTCTTTGCAGGGACGGATCTCGCCGACTCGCTCACCGGCGCCGAACACTGGACCGCTGGCTTGATCATCGAGGGTTTCGTGATCGAATCCAAGCCGCTTGAGTACGCCGGCCATGGCGACCGGACGAGCGCGCGGATGGCCGTCGCTGATCTTGATCGCGATGCCCCGGCCGTCGGGCAGTCCGACTGCATAGACCGACTCCGCGCCAGCCTTTGCGATCAGGCCTGGAATGGCACGATGCAGGTCCAGCTCGTCACGCCGTGTGCCGGAGACGTACTCCGGATGGTTGCGGATCGCTGTGGCGACGCGACACTCGGCACCCTCGGATGCACCTGCGATGCTCCCGAAGGCGCGCGCCAGCGCATAAAGCGAGATGGCATACAGTGGTGCGCCGCAGCCGTCAATCGCGAGATTTGTCGCTTGCTCATGAGCAAGATCATCAATGGCCTGTACGACTGCCAGCTGAGTTGGATGATCAGGATCGCGATAGCTTGCGATGTCCTGACCGTTGAGGACGGTCGTCCTGATCATTCCGGCGTGCTTTCCAGAGCAGTTCATTGCCAGCGGTGATTTGGCAATACCATCACGAATGGCGTCGTCTCTTGCCTGCTGATCAAGTGGCCACTCCGCTGGCATTTGCAGCGCGAACTCATCGAGTCCCGACATGGCCAAGATGCGGCTGACTCCGTCGAGCTGAAAAGCCTCACCCGAGTGCGACGCGCACACCAGCGCGAGCAGCTCGCCGTCAAGATCGAGACCGGCGCGCAGCATGCCGACCGCCTGCAACGGTTTGTTGGCACTGCGTGGATACATCGGAGCAAAGTCGGCACCGACCGAGGACGCCAGGCTGCCGTCCGGATCGGTAATGGCTACCCGGCCGCGATGAACACACTCGACGAAGCCGTTGCGGACCACCTCAACCAGCACAGGGTCGGATTCAAACGGGCTGACCACGACCTGACCATATGCCTGACGGCCAGCCGAGCGGCCCATGTTTGCGTTAGGCGAACGGACATCTGTCTCAATCCCCTTCGCGGGAGGTTGCAGCGGCCTAGTCTTTCTCGTGTGGACTGGCGCGATTACGACGCGGCGCTGTTCGATCTCGACGGCGTGCTGACTCCGACTGCCGAGGTGCATATGCGTGCCTGGCGGCGGCTGTTCAGCGACTTCTTGATCAAGCGCGGCATCGACCAGCCATACCTGGAAAGCGACTACTTCAGCTACATCGACGGCAAGCCACGCTATGACGGGGTACGGGCGTTCCTTGCCTCGCGAGGCGTTCAGCTAGCCGAGGGCGAGCCCAACGACAGCCCCACAGCTGAGACGGTTTGCGGCCTGGGTAATCGCAAGAACGAATTCTTCGGCGAGGTGCTGCGCGAAGAAGGTGTTCAGCCCTACCCGGGATCGGTACAGTTGCTTGATCATCTTGTGGAGCGCGGCACAAAGGTTGCCGTCGTTACGTCATCGAAGAATGCGACGGCGGTGCTTGAGGCTGCCGACCTGCGACCACGGTTCGGCGTCATCGTCGACGGCAATGTTGCCGCCGAGAAGGGCCTTCGTGGCAAGCCGTCTCCGGATACCTTCGTCGCTGCTGCCGAGCAACTTGGGGTAAATGTCGAGCGTGCTGTGGTGTTCGAGGATGCCGTCTCTGGGGTACAGGCTGGGCATGCTGGTGGTTTTGGATTGGTTGTCGGCGTCGACCGTGGTGTCGGCGCGCAGCGGCTCACCGAGTCTGGTGCCGACGTGGTAATCAACGATCTTGCAGAGCTGGCAGCCTGATGACTCGCCGCAGTCCCGACGATCCAATCAGCGCGACCGACCCACTGGATCGCAACCGCTTCCCGATCGATGAATGGAAGTTCGTCGAGGCCGAATACAGCGCCGATGATCTTGGTGTTACCGAGTCGCTGTTTGCGGTCGGCAATGGTTACCTGGGCATGAGGGGCAACGTCGAGGAAGGCCGGGAGACCTTCTATCACGGCACGTTCATCAATGGTTTTCATGAAACGTGGCCGATTCGCCATGCCGAAGAGGCCTTCGGCTTCGCGCGCGTGGGTCAGACGATCGTCAACGTGCCGGACAACAAAACGATCAAACTCTATGTCGACGACGAGCCGATGCTGCTGTCGGTTGCTGATCTTGAAGCGTACGAGCGGGTGCTGGATTTTCGTGATGGCGTCTTGCGGCGCGAGATCGTCTGGCGCACCCCTGGCGGCAAGCGCGTCAAGGTGTCCTCGACTCGGATGGTGTCATTCACCCAACGACATCTAGCGATCATGACTATGGAAGTCACGATGCTGGATGCGGAGGCTCCGGTGGTGATCTCCTCGCAAACTCTGAACCGCCAAGATGGCCGGGACGAATACCACGTGCGCTCCGCGGCTATGGGCACCGGACTAGATCCGCGTAAGGGCGCGCTTTTCGAGTCCCGGGTACTCGAGCCGCAAAGCCACTGGTGGCAAGATCAGCGGATCATCCTCGGCTACCGCTGTGCGAACTCCAAGATGACCCTCGCCGTCGGAGTTGATCATCAGATCATTACCGACAATGACTACCGCACGTTCACCAGTGCCGATGAAGATACCGGCAAGATGGTCTACCGAGTGCAGGCCAAACGCGGGCAGCCGATCAAGATCACCAAGGTCGTTTCCTACCACACGTCGCGTGGAGTACCTTCTCGGGAGCTCGTTGATCGCTGCCGCCGCACCCTTGATCGGGTGCTGGAGCTCGGTGTCGAACCGGAGCTCGCCGCCCAAAGGGATTGGCTGGATAAGTACTGGGAGCGATCCGATGTCGTAGTGCATGGTCAGACTGCCCTTCAGCAGGCCATTCGCTGGAATCTCTTTCAGGTGGCTCAGGCCGCAGCGCGGGCTGAGCAGTCGGGGGTGCCCGCCAAGGGCGTGACTGGCACCGGTTACAGCGGTCACTACTTCTGGGACACCGAGATCTTCGTGCTTCCCTTCCTGACCTACACCTCGCCACAAATGGCGCGCAGCGAGCTGCGTTTCCGTTACAACATGCTCGGTGCGGCCCGCCGCCGCGCGGAGGAGCTTGCTCAAAGTGGCGTGCTCTTCCCGTGGCGTACGGTCAACGGCGAGGAGGCATCGGCCTATTACGCCGCCGGTACGGCGCAGTACCACATCGACGCCGACATCGCCTATGCGCTCTGGAAGTACGTCACTGCCAGCGGTGACCAGGACTTCATGAATCGCGAGGGCGTGGACATTCTGGTCGAGACTGCAAGGCTCTGGGCTGATCTTGGCTTCTGGCGAGAGAATGGCACGGGTCATCGCAGCTTCCACATCCACGGGGTGACAGGTCCGGACGAGTACACCACCGTTGTCAACGACAATCTCTTCACCAACGTCATGGCCCGGTTCAATCTTGCCAAGGCGGCAGAGCTGCTCCGCCAGCTGAAACGCGACGTGCCGCGTGCGTACCAGCGGGTCGTGGAACGCCTCGAGATTGCCGACTGCGAGATCGACGAGTGGGCCTCCTGTGCGGAAGCGATGTCAATTCCCTACGACGTGGTCACAGGGATCAACCCGCAGGATGCGCACTTCCTTGATCGGGAAGTCTGGGATCTGAAAAACACCCCTCCAGAGAAGCGGCCGTTGCTGCTGCACTATCACCCGCTCGTGATCTACCGGTTCCAGGTGTTGAAGCAGGCCGATGTAGTGCTGGCGATGTTCTTGCAGGGCGATCATTTCAGCAACGAGCAGAAGCGCAACAACTTCGAGTATTACGACCCCATCACTACTGGCGATTCCACGCTGTCCGGCATTGTGCAATCGATCATTGCAGCGGAGGTCGGTTACCGTGATCTTGCGCTTCGTTACTTCTACAATGCGGTGTTTGTCGACCTAGCCGATCTGCATGGCAACACCAGCGATGGTGTGCACGTGGCCTCGACTGCCGGGGTCTGGGACATGCTGGCCTTCGGGTTTGGCGGCATGCGCGACTACAACGGCGTCGTCACGTTCGACCCGCGGCTACCTGAATCATGGGCCGGCCTCACGTTCCAGATCATGCTTCGCGGTACCCGCGTCAAGGTTGATGTCACCAGCAATGCGATCGGCTTTACCGTCCTCGATGGGGAAAGTGTCGAACTGGCGGTGCGCGGCGAACGCTTTACCGTCTCGGCAGGCAACCCGGTACGTGTGCCCTTGGCGCACCAGGGCCAGCGCGTCGACGGCCCGCTGCCCTCCAAGACCGTAGATCGCCGCCCGGATGGCACCTTGATTACCGCCTCCGTGCCACAAGCCGTCGTATTGGGTCGATAGGTAGGTAGTTGCCTTAGGGGCTGCCGTCGTGCGCAAGCTGTCAGCTTGCGATCTGCTTGCAATTGCAAGCACACTGGTGGCATGGGAAGAATCCGCCCCCACAAGATCTCAGATCAACTTGGTTCGCTTGGTGAGTTCATCGCCGGTCAGCGCCGGGCGGCTCAGTTGTCACTGCGTCAGCTCGCCGCGCAGACCGGGATCTCCAACCCGTACCTCAGCCAGATCGAGCGAGGCATTCGTAAGCCGTCGGCGGATGTGCTGCAACAGCTTGCCAAGGCGTTGCGAGTCTCTGCCGAAACCTTATACGTCCGGGCCGGAATCCTTGACCCCGATGATCATCCCGCTACCTCGGTGGAGCTGGCCGTGCTCGCGGATACCGCGATCACCGAGCGGCAAAAGCATGTCCTGATGGATGTGTACACCTCCTTCGTCAAGGAGAACGAAAGAAGTGCAACCAACTCCAGCGACCCCTCACGCCCATCCCTCTTACTCGCGCCCCCCGCGGGCAAGAGGGATGGGCCGTGAGTTCGCCTCCCCCCGGGCGACCTAAACCTTTAGTGCTGGTCGTGAACGGGCCGAGTCGAGGTGAGTTCGATGCTCGCTACGGCGGCCAAGGCGCGGCGTTTGCTTCATCGAATCCTCCCCCCGATACTCACAGCGACAGACGACTGATGTCGCGCCTCCGTGGGGAAGAGTCCGATGGCTAGAAGCGACGGCAATATCTTCACCCCTACAGCTTGCAAGTGGCGGCCGACGCCGCACTCGTGATCGACTTGTGTCGAAGTGCGCTCTCATTGATTACGAATTGAGCACTATGACAGGCAGCCCGTTTCGCCACTGCAGGAGCTCCGGGGCTTGGAGGAGTTCTAGGGTGCGCTAGTTGCGGAGCGACGAAGGAGGCGAATCTGGCGGGCTGCCTGTCAGAGTGCCATCGACATTGAGCACTATGACAGGCAGCCCGTTTCGCCGACTGCAGCGTCCGAGGTCTAGTGGGGGCCGACTGGAGGAGCTCGCGGGTCCCCTCGCCCTGTCTTAGGACTGCTTGGCGCGGGCTCGCCCGCGGGCCCGCTCAACAGCGGAGAGCACAACCTTCCGAATGCGGATCGCGCCGGGAGTCACCTCAACGCATTCCTCTGTTCGGCAGAACTCCAACGCCTGTTCCAAGCTCAT
>JBKPEY010000073.1:0-2952 GCA_046744405.1 Actinomycetota bacterium | reverse complement strand
ATGCCCGCGATTTCTGCGTAGCCCAAGTTCTTGGGCACGATCAAGGCAGCAACCGTCACTCCCGCGATCAGGTCCCCGCGCAGCCAGCTTCGGTTATACGAGCGAAGCCAACCAACGATCGGCAATAGCCCGGGCCCCGGGTCTTGCTCGGCCATCCGCACCTCCAACACGCGAGCGTCCGACTGGTCGGTGATGATCAACAACTCGCCGCCATCGGCGCCGGCGGCGTCTTCCGCGACATCGCACCAGCGTGATACTCGACGACGTGGTCCAAGCGCCCGCCCGCCCGGACAAGGACACCCTTAACGGGCTTCCGGCCCCGGCCCAAGCTCTGCGTCGAGTCGAGCTTCGGCTACAAACTCTCGTCCGCTTCGAGTTCAGCTTCTAGCTCGGCTTCGGCAATGGCGACATCGATCACAAAGCCGAGAGCGTCCGTGATCTTCCCAGCCGCTGACACCACCCGGGGCGTACCGACTATCGGCGCTGTTGCAATCAAGAGACCTTGTACATCCTCAACTGTCAGCCCGACTTCGGCGGACAGCTCTACATTCAACACATACGACGCGGCCGGAGCGTCGATTGCCACGAGTGCGGCCAGCCGCGCAAGCATGTGCTCGCGCGGGTCCAGGGTGCCCCGGTCCACCGACACAGCGGTGATCTCAGCAAGGGTGTTGAGTACGGGTTGGTCTTCTGGCACGGTGCACCTGCTCTCATGTGATTTCGGATGGACGCGTACCGCAGTGGTACCGCCTGGGCAATCTTGTCAGCACCTGTCCGGCTGCCACCACCGTCTGGGGTAAATGGGTTCGGTGTGTCGCGGCCCGGTCGGCAAGGGATTGCGGGTCGGTCGAAAATTTATGGGTACCGATCTGTAGCGGGCCTCCGGTGTGATCAGCTGCCGCCCACCCCCCGAGTGTCGACGCCGGAGCTCCGCCTCAGAAGTCGTGCTTGACATTGCCTGGGTAACGGCCTGCCTGTCCCGGTAAGAGGTCGGCTTGCTGGACGGTTCGCCATACGTCCAGGTCATGTAGGCGCAGAAACCGTTAACGCGCAACTCCAGTTACGAAGGAGCTTGCTGGGAGAACAGGTGCCGCGCCTGCGGTGGCTCTACGAGTAGTTTGGCCAAAGCTTCCTCCCGATTTCGGTCGGTAACCGTCTGGCGGTGCTCGTGCTGACGGACGTGCTCGCGCCAAGACGGGACGAGGTAAAGCTCCAGAAAGCGGTTGGTTTCCGCGCCGTCTCGGTAGAGGCCCCATCGCAGCGCTCCGGTCCGCAGCCGAGATCGGGAAGCGTACGCCATCGCACTAAGGAAGTCGTCGACGCAATCAGGTAGGACGCGGTACTCGACCGTAACCAGGACGGCACCGGACTGCTGGTCCGGTTCGAGCGCCAGCTCGGGTGTCGGCCAGTGCGTAGAAGGACTGGGATCGAGTCGATTGGGGTCGGGCAGTCGCAAGATGGGCAGCGTCGCCAACCCAAGCAGCAGTACCGCTGCTGCGGCAAGTAGCGAAACTTCGGTCGATACCCAGCCGGCCACGGCACCCCACACCAGACTCCCCAAGGCCTGCCCGCCTTGGAAGACGAGCAGATAGACCGCCAGCGCCCGAGCGCGGACCCAGCCCGGCAGGATGAGCTGAGCGATGGCGTTCAGAGTCGCCAGCACGCCAGTCCACCCGGCCCCCGCCAGGACCAAAACCACCAGCGCGATCGGCGTCGATCGACCGACGGCGAGTACGACAAGGGCGAGCGCGTACCCGGCAGCGGCCAACACAAGCAAGCTCGTGGTCGAGAGCCGGGTTCGGATCCGGCCCAGTTGCCAGGCGCCCAGGATTGCCCCTACCCCTAGCGCGGCGAGCAGCAGGCCGTATCCGGTGGAGTCGAGCTTTAGGCGCGAATTGGCAACGACGGGAAGCAGCGCCCACAGCGCACTGGCGGGTAACACCCAAAGGGCGGTGCGCGCTAACACCTGCAGCATTGCAGGCGAGGCGCGCACGTACCCCACTGCTAGCCGCATGGCATTTGTGAAAGGCTCCGGATCCATCCGAGGTGGCGTGCGCGGCAGCCGCAGCAGCGCGACGACGAAGACCAAATAGCTGACGGCGTTGAAGGCAAAGGTCCACCCAACACCGGCAACGGCGACGAGGAGGCCGCCGATTGCGGGCCCGATAGCTCGAGCAAGGTTGACCGCGACGCCGTTAAGGGCCGCTGCTGCGGGTAGCTCTGCTCGGGGCACCAACTCAGGCACCGTGGCCTGAAAGGCCGGATTGGTTAGGGCTACCCCGGCACCAAGGGCTGCCGTGAAAGCCAATAGCGTCATCGTGCCGAGATGGCCGGTCAAGGTGTCGACAGCAAGTCCGACCGCGACCAGAGCCATTCCAGTTTGCACGATGATGAGCATTCGACGGCGGTCGAGGACATCAGCAAGAGCGCCCGCCGGAATGGCCAACAAAAGCACCGGCAGGCTGGTGGCGGTCTGGACCAGGGCGACCAGCTCAGGTCTGCCGGATTCGACGGTCAGGAACCACTGGGCGCCTACGGTTTGTGCCCAAGTCCCGACAAGCGAGAACACCTGGGCTATCCACAGCATGCGGAAGATGCGATGGCGTAACGGCGCCCAGGCCCCCGGCGTCGCCGCCTCCGTCTGAACAGAGTCGGTCATGTGATGGAACCAACCACTACCAAGGAATAGCCACGTTCGGTGCGGTCATGCACAGGCCCTGGCTCAAACTCAGGAAGTGCGTCCATCACAGCCCACGTGGACCATGCCGAACGACTGATGCCAGTTCGGCTCACTCCCAGGACAGCAAGGCGCCGCGCGCATCGAAGGTAGCCCGTGGTGACCAGGTGATCTCCCAGCGGTTGCCCTCTGGATCTGCGATGAACGCGGAGCGCCCTCCCCAGGACCGGTCAGTGGCCTCGGCCACTGGAGTGGCGCCCGCCGCCACTGCGGCG
>JBKPEY010000264.1:0-2692 GCA_046744405.1 Actinomycetota bacterium | reverse complement strand
AGACAGCGGTCGCCGAGCGACCATCGTGAAGCAGAATGGCGAGCAGATCGCCGCATTGGTTTATGACGCCACTCTTGGCGAGGAGCAGGAGCTGGTCGCGGCGGTGAGCGCCGCCGCCGGCATCGCCCTGGAGAATGGCCGGCTCGAAGCCGAGCTCAAAGCGCGCCTACAGGAGCTGCACGGCTCGCGTACCCGGGTAGTCGAAGCCCAGCAAAACGAACGCCGCCGCTTGGAACGCAATCTTCACGATGGCGCACAGCAGCGATTGGTGGCCCTTGCTCTGGAACTCGGCTTGCTCGCTGAACAAACAGACAGTGACTCCGCCACACAAACCAGGCTCAAACGGGCACGC
Organism: Actinomycetota bacterium; assembly: GCA_046744405.1. GTDB lineage: Bacteria > Actinomycetota > Actinomycetes > Propionibacteriales > Propionibacteriaceae > Microlunatus. The sequence continues at coordinate 2,340 of JBKPEY010000264.1, read as the reverse complement.
AGCGAGATTGCCCAATCGCTCGATGAGCTGCGCGACATTGCCCGCGGCCTGCATCCAGCAGTCGTGAGTGGACACGGACTCGCCGTTGCCCTGGAGTCCCTCGCGGCTGCCACCCCCCTGGAGGTGCACTTGCATACCGAGGGTCTGCCGCGTCTTCCGGAGCCGCTTGAAGTCGCCGCCTATTACGTCGTATCCGAAAGCCTGACCAATGCGGCAAAGCACGCGCAAGCGAGCCGGGTGTCGGTGCAGGTCGAAGTCACCGGCAACACCTTGATCGCAGAAGTAATCGACGACGGTGTCGGTGGCGCGGATTCCGAGCGTGGAACTGGACTGCGGGGGCTGGCCGACCGTGTCGAGGCTCTCGATGGTCGGCTGAGAATCTGGAGTTCGCCCGGCAGCGGCACTCGAGTGCGCGCGGAGCTGCCATGCGAGTAGCCATAGCAGAGGACAGCGTGCTGCTGCGCGAGGGCGTCGCACAGCTGCTGACCGATGCAGACATCGAAGTAACGGCTCGCTGCGGTACAGCCGACGAGTTGCTGGCTCGGGTGGCACAGGACCAGCCTGATGCAGTCATCGTCGACATCCGGCTGCCGCCTACGCACACCGATGAAGGAATGCGGGCCGCCCTGACGATCCGGAAGCAGTATCCCGATGTGGGCGTACTGGTTCTGTCCCAGTACGTCGAAGTGGGACTGGCCATGCAGCTGCTGGCCGACTCGGCTGAAGGAGTCGGATATCTACTGAAGGACCGGGTTAGCGAGGTGAAGGAGTTTATTGCCGCGCTCCGCAGGGTTGCCGATGGCGGTTCCGCGCTGGATCCCACGATCGTTTCGACCATGCTGAAGCGGCACCGAAGCTCTGACCCGCTGGACTCCCTGACACCACGCGAGCGCGAGGTGTTGGAGCTGATGGCGACTGGAGCGTCCAACGCCGGCATTGCCGATGCCATGGTGATCACCCAGCGCGCGGCTGAGAAGTACGTATCGACCATCTTCACCAAGCTCGGAATTCCAGCCACCGGAAGCGAGTCGCGGCGAGTGCTGGCCGTACTGCTTTTCCTTCGTTCTTGACCAACGTTTTTGCAACACTGTTGCGCAGCGCATTGATCTGTCGACACCACATAGCCGCGCTTCCCGACCAGATCAGTGAGGGTTATGGTCCTCTCAGGACACTGCGATGGAGGTTTCTCATGGCTGACAGCGCGACTCCCGTCTTCGAAGAGGGAGAAGCTGACCGACTTCCCGCTCATGATCACGAGGTCTACAACCGGATGGCTCAGGAAAGCGACTTTGTTGAGTTGCGCCGCAGCTATGGGAAATTCGCCTTCCCAGCGACTATCGCGTTCATGGCCTGGTACTTCCTCTATGTCATTTGCGCCAACTGGGCCCGCGGCTTCATGAACATCAAGGTTTTCGGGAACATCAACATCGCGTTGGTGTGGGGGCTGCTGCAATTTGTTTCGACCTTCGCGATCGCCTATTTCTATGCCCGGCACGCCAAAAGATCGCTGGACCCGCTTGCCTCGAAATTGCGCGATGAGTTCGAGCAGGACACCGGCCGATGAGCGCCGCAATGCTGATACCGCTGGTGACCGGGAACCGCGCTCTCACTATCGGCTTGTTCCTCGCCGTTGTCGCGGTCACCCTCTACATCACCTTCTGGGCATCGCGGCAGAGCAAGACCGCGGCGGACTATTACGCCGGCGGCCGCTCTTTCAGCGGCTTCCAGAACGGGCTGGCCGTGAGCGGGGACTACATGTCAGCCGCGTCATTCCTCGGCATCTCAGGCGCGATCGCCCTCTATGGTTACGACGGCTTTCTTTATTCCATCGGATTCCTGGTGGCTTGGCTGGTAGCCCTGCTACTGATCGCAGAGCTGCTGCGCAACTCCGGTCGGTACACAATGGCCGACCAGCTGGCATACCGGATGCGCCAGATTCCGGTACGTAGCGCGGCTGCCATATCGACGATCGTCGTGTCGATCTTCTACCTGCTGGCCCAGATGGTCGGCGCTGGAGCCCTCGTGGGCCTACTCCTCGGAGTCACCAGCCCGGCTGTGAAGAACCTGGTCATCGTTTTGGTCGGCGTGTTGATGATCATCTACGTCACCTTTGGCGGGATGAAGGGCACCACGTGGGTACAGATCGTCAAGGCCGTGTTGCTGATGCTCGGCACAGTGCTGATCACCTTCTTGGTGCTGGTCGAGTTCGGCTTCAACCTGTCCGACCTCCTTGGAACGGCAGCCGAGAAGTCGGGCAAAGGAGAGGCATTCCTGCAGCCTGGACTGCTCTACGGTAAGGACCTGGTCGGCAAGTTCGACTTCACCTCGCTTGCTTTGGCC
>JBKPEY010000163.1:0-3818 GCA_046744405.1 Actinomycetota bacterium | reverse complement strand
AACCTGATCTGGGCTCATAGTGGGCTACTGCGGCGGCCCCGCGACACCCGATGGGAGAAGCGAACCGACATCTACCACCGGCGAGCCCGCAGCCTGCTGCCGGATCTACCTGAATGCAATTTCGCCGATGCCCTGACTCAGCTGATCAGGGTTCACCTTGGTTCGTACGGCCCCGCGGTCCGTGAGGACCTTGCCTTCTTCTTCGGCGCCGGACTGAGTGCCGTTGACGAGGCGTTGCGTCGTCTCGGTGATGAGGTCGTCCACCTACTTGGTCCCAATAATGAGGACTATCTCGACCTTGCCGATCCTCCTCGGGGCGCCACATCTGATCCTGGATTGCGGTTGCTGCCCGAGTACGACGGGTTGCTAGTGGGGTACCACGGACGACATCGCACCCGCTTCCTCACTCAACAGCAGCTTCCCAAGGTCTGGGCCAAGGTGAATGGTCTGTTCTCACCGGTGGTGCTCTATGGCGGTCAGCTGGTTGGGAGCTGGAAGACGATCACCAAGGGCCGGCGTACCCATCTCGAGGTCACCATGCTTGATCCACACCCCGTGCTTGCCGATGACCTCTTTCCAGATGCGATCGCCGCAACTGAACAGGTTTTGGACCTCACGATCACTGACCTGCGGGTGCACCCACCGCTACGCTGAGCGGCGGAAGGAGTGAGCCGATGACCTGGTTGGTGACTGGTGGCGCCGGATACATCGGCTCTCACGTGGTACGCGCGCTTACTGCCGAAGGTATGCCAGCTGTCGTGATCGACGACTTGTCGACCGGGCACCGCAGCTTCGTTCGCGAGGACGTCCCGTTCTACGAAGGCAGCGTCTTGCAAGGCGACTTGCTCAACCTGATCTTTACCGAACATCAGATCGCGGGTGTGGTCCATCTCGCTGGCTTCAAGTACGCCGGAGTCTCGGTGAGCCAACCACTGCACACCTATACACAGAACGTCACTGGCATGGTCACTTTGCTCGAGTCGATGGCTGTCCACGACGTAAACCTGTTCGTGTTCTCCTCAAGCGCCGCTGTTTATGGCACACCGGCAACCGACCTGGTTAGCGAACAAGATCCGACCAAGCCGGAGTCACCGTACGGCGAATCCAAGCTGGTTGGCGAGTGGGTGCTGCAAGACCAGGGCCGCGCCACCGCGTCAGGTGACGCGGTGCTGCGCCACACGTCGCTGCGGTATTTCAATGTCGTTGGTTCCGGGTATGAGGACCTGCGCGACACCAGCCCGCACAACCTTTTCCCGTTGATCTTCGAGCGTCTGGTTGCCGGCGAGGTGCCGTACATCAACGGTGACGATTACCCCACCCCAGACGGCACTCCGGTTCGTGATTATGTCCACGTCTCTGACCTAGCACTGTCCCATGTCGTTGCGGCGAAGGCGCTCGAGGAAGGCCAGCCGCTGCAGCCGGTCTACAACCTGGGCAGCGGGACTGGCCTCTCGGTGCGCCAGATCATGGACGCTGTTGCCCGTGTGGCCGGCATCGACTTCACTCCAGAGATGCGGCCCCGCCGTGCCGGCGACCCTGCGCGGATCGTGGCGACAGGTGGGCTGGCGGCACGCGATCTTGACTGGCAGATGCGACACAGCGTCGATGACATGGTCGCTTCCGCCTGGGAGGCCCGGCAGGCCGCCGAGGGATCGAGTTGATCAGCTAAAAGCGGCTGACAACCCAGGGACCAGCCAGCAAGTGGTCGTGGGCGACAGGCAACCGGCCGGATTTCTTGTTGTTTCTGACCACGTTCCTCTAAGACCACCCGAAACAGGGCTGTCACATTGAGCAGGTAACTGTCACGTCGGCGTAACCGAGCGCACGTTTGGCGCAACACGCAGCTAGCAGAGTTTTGCGTAACCTCGGGCGTCCAGGATCCAGCCGCCTGAAAGTTCTCCTTCGTTTCCAGTCCGCGTCACCGAAAGAAAGCAATCATGACTCCATTCGAGATTGACACTGGAACCACTGCGTGGCTCCTAGCGTCAGCAGCGCTGGTGCTGCTTATGACGCCTGGGCTCGCCTTGTTCTACGGCGGCATGGTCCGCGCGAAGAGCGTTCTCAACATGATGATGATGAGCTTCGGGGCGCTGGCCGCGATCTCCGTCATCTGGGTCCTCTGGGGCTATTCGTTTGCCTTTGGGGACGACATTGGCCTCGGCCTGCTCGGCGATCCGACCCAGTACCTGGGCCTGAAGGGCCTGATGGGCGCCACCACTGAGGTCTCGTTCAACGATCAGACCGGTACCTATCCGGTGATGGCGTTCGTCGCCTTCCAGGCCGTGTTCGCGATCATCACCGTGGCCCTGATCTCCGGCGCAATCGCTGACCGGGCGAAGTTCAGCACATGGATGATCTTCACTCTGATCTGGGCCACCCTGGTCTATTTCCCGGTCGCCCACTGGGTGTTCGACTTCTCTGCGGGCGAGCATGTCGGCGGTTGGATCGCCAACAACTTGAAAGCGATCGACTTTGCAGGCGGCACCGCGGTCCACATCAACGCTGGCGCGGCCGGTCTTGCTCTTGCCATCATCCTTGGCAAGCGACTCGGCTGGAAGCGCGATCCGATGCGGCCGCACAACCTGACGTTGGTCATGATCGGCGCCGGCCTACTGTGGTTTGGCTGGTTCGGGTTCAACGCCGGTTCCGCGATCGCTGCCGGCACCACTGCAGCAACCGTTTGGGTCAACACTATGGTCGCCACCGGCGCCGCCTCCCTGGGATGGTTGATCACCGAGCGAATCCGCGACGGCCATGCCACCTCTCTGGGTGCCGCTTCTGGCATCGTGGCCGGCTTGGTCGCTATCACGCCGTCCTGCTCCTCGGTCTCCCCAGTCGGAGCGATCATCGTCGGAGTTCTCGCCGGCGTCATCTGCGCGCTGGCCATCGGGCTGAAGTACAAGTTGGGCTATGACGACTCGCTCGACGTTGTCGGCGTCCACCTATTCGGTGGTCTGTGGGGCACCCTTGCGGTTGGCTTCCTGGCAACCGAGGCCGCACCGGCCGGGGTCAATGGCCTGTTCTATGGCGGTGGATTCGACCAGCTCTGGCGTCAGGCTGTTGGGGCCTTCTCAGTGCTGGCGTTCAGCCTGATCTTGACTCTGATCATCGGCCTGATCCTGCACAAGACCATCGGATTCCGAGTCAGTGAGGACGAAGAGCGCACAGGCGTCGACGAGTCCCAGCACGCTGAGACAAGCTACGATCTCGGCACACTTGGTGCGGGAGTGCGTGGCCTGTCCTACGCAGGCTCGGCTCCGAAAGAGGTCGATGAAGACAGCAAGAACGGTCAGGAGGTGTCGGCATGAAGCTCGTAACAGCGATCATCAAGCCCCATATGTTGGACGAAGTAAAGACCGCACTCGAATCGTTTGGCGTCGAGGGAATGACAGTCAGCGAGGCAAGCGGATTCGGACGTCAGCGGGGCCACACCGAAGTCTACCGGGGAGCGGAGTACACCGTCGACCTGGTGCCGAAGGTAAGACTTGAGGTGCTCGTGGACGACGATGATGCCAAAGACATCATCGATGTCCTGGTCAAGGCCGCTCGGACCGGTCGCATCGGTGACGGCAAGGTCTGGTCGGTTCCAGTGGATGAAATCGTCCGCGTGCGAACCGGGGAGCGCGGGCTGGACGCGCTCTGAAGCGTGATCTAACCAGCGAGCGTCTCAACGTCGCGATCCGGTCCGAGTGGTCTTCAACCGCAGGGCCGGATCGTCGGCGTTTGATCACCGAGTGCGTTGAGTCGGTGCTGGTCGAGCTATATGCGCAAGTGGGCGGTCCCGAAAGCGGGGCCGCCCTTGCCGCCGTCGGAAGTCT
>JBKPEY010000651.1:0-1523 GCA_046744405.1 Actinomycetota bacterium | reverse complement strand
ACCGCCGAGTTCCTGGACTGGTTCTTGGACAACGTGCCCATAGAGCCGCTCTGGCTGTGTCCCCTGCGTTTGCGCGGCGACGACGACTGGCCGCTGTATCCCCTCCACCCCCACCGCACCTATGTCAACGTGGGCTTCTGGTCCTCGGTGCCGGTCGGTCCGGACTGGCCATCCGAGGAAGGTCACACCAACAAACTGATCGAGCGCGTGGTCAGCGAGCTGGACGGGCACAAGTCGCTGTATTCCGAGGCGTTCTACTCGCCCGATGAGTTTGATCAGCTCTATGGCGGTGAAACATACAAGACAGTGAAGAAAACCTACGATCCTGACTTCCGGCTGCTGGACCTGTATGCGAAGGCGGTGCAACGACGATGACCACATTCAAGGAAAAGACAGCACAGGCGGTGCCGGCCAGGAAGCTCACACTGGCCGAGATCTTCGAGATCTTCGCCGCCGGCCAACTGCCGCTCAAGTTCTCGGCGTACGACGGCAGTACGGCAGGACCGGACGATGCCGAGCTCGGGCTGAATCTGCTGACCCCGCGCGGCACCACGTACCTGGCCACCGCACCCGGAGATCTGGGGCTTGCCCGCGCGTACGTCTCCGGCGACCTCGAACTGGACGGCGTGCACCCGGGGGATCCCTACGAGTTGCTGAAGGCGCTGGCGGAGAAGACGGATTTCAAGCGGCCGTCAGCGCGCGTGCTCGCCAACATCGTCCGGTCGATAGGGTTCGAGCACCTCAAGCTCATCACACCGCCGCCGCAGGAGGCGCCGCCCCGCTGGCGCCGGATCGCAGAAGGCTTGCGCCACAGCCGGACCCGTGACGCGGCGGCCATCCACCACCACTACGACGTGTCGAACACGTTCTACGAGTGGGTTCTTGGCCCGTCGATGACCTACACCTGCGCCTGCTACCCGCACCCCGACGCGACGCTGCAGGAGGCGCAGGAGAACAAGTACCGGCTGGTGTTTGAGAAGCTACGTCTAAAGCCGGGCGACCGGTTGCTCGACGTCGGTTGCGGTTGGGGCGGCATGGTCCGCTACGCCGCCCGGCACGGAGTGAAGGCCATCGGCGTCACGCTCTCGAAGGAGCAGGCGGCTTGGGGGCAGAACATGATCGCCGACGAAGGCTTGGCCGGCCTGGCCGAGGTCCGCCACGGCGACTACCGCGACATACCTCAGTCCGGCTTCGACGCAGTGTCCTCGATCGGGCTGACCGAACACATCGGCGTCGCCAATTACCCCGCCTACTTCCGGTTCCTGAAGTCCAAGTTGCGTACCGGCGGGCTGTTGCTCAACCACTGCATCACCCGCTCGGACAACCGGACTCGGCCGTCGGCCGGCGGATTCATCGACCGCTACGTCTTCCCCGACGGCGAGCTGACCGGCTCCGGTCGCATCATCACCGAAGCGCAGGATGTCGGTTTGGAGGTGGTACACGAAGAGAACTTGCGCCACCACTACTCGCTGACGCTGCGCGACTGGTGCCGCAACCTGGTCGACCACTGGGACGAAGCAGTC
>JBKPEY010000230.1:0-1951 GCA_046744405.1 Actinomycetota bacterium | reverse complement strand
GCGCCGGTATCCGCGGCGACCCCCGAGGGCAGATCTACGGCCACGATCGGGATGCCACGGCTCTCCACCGATTGCGTCAGCCGCGCTACCGGCCCAGGCAGCCCAGGTCGGCCACCGATGCCAAGAATCCCGTCGATCGCTAGGTCGCAGTCGGTCTGTATGACCGATTCGTCGAGGTCGACCAGCTGCCCACCTGCCGCGATCAGAGCGGCGTGGCCGGCCGGGTGTGGAGCGCCGAGGCACTTGACGGCGGTAACCCGTACGCCCCGACGAGCCAGCCGTTCGCCGGCAAACAGCGCGTCACCACCATTGTTCCCAGCGCCGACCATGATCAGCACATGCCGCCCGTAGCGGCCACCGGTCGCCGACAGCAGCAGATCGGATGCATTGGCAGCCACGGCTGCGGCGGCACGCTGCATCAGCGGGTCGACGCCTTCGATAGCGATGGCCCGCTCCTCAATGCTGCGAATCTTGTCAACGCAGTACGCGCGCACGCTCACGCTTCGCAGATTACGACGGCCGAGGCGATACCGGCGTCATGGGACATGCTCAAATGGATGGTGTCAATGCCCAGCTCGGCAGCACGGGCGGCGACCGTACCGGTGATCATGAACGAGGGCTTGCCCTGATCGTCGGTCAGCACCTCGGCGTCCAGCCAGGACAAGCCGTCGGGCGCACCGAGCGCCTTCGCCAACGCTTCCTTGGCAGCGAAGCGTGCAGCCTTTGATGCTATGGGACGCTCGGCTTCAGCAGTTGTGAAGATTCGCTGAACGAGGCCGGGACGCCGTTCTATCGACTCAGCGAATCGATCGACGTCGCAGACGTCGATACCGACTCCGATGATCATTTAGACGAGTGGCTCGACACAGGCCACCAGTTACTCGACAGTGACAGATTTGGCCAGATTGCGCGGCTGATCGACGTCATGACCCTTCTTGGTGGCGAGCTCGCAGGCAAACATCTGCAGCGGCACCGTCGCGACCAGAGGTTGCAGCAGCGTCGAGACCTTCGGCAACCTGATCATGACATCGGCGTACGAGCTCACCACGTCATCGCCTTCTTCAGCCAAGACGATTGTCTTTGCGCCTCGAGCCCGTACTTCTTGCAGGTTCGAAAGCACCTTGTCATGCACCACGTCGCTGCTTGACGGCATCACCACGAAGATCGGCAACTGATTTTCGATCAAGGCGATTGGACCATGTTTCAGCTCACCCGCCGCGAAACCTTCGGCGTGGATATATGCCAGCTCCTTGAGCTTCAGGGCACCTTCCAGCGCGACCGGATAGCCGACGTGCCGGCCGATGAAAAGCACCGAACGGCTGTTCGCGAACTGGGCGGCCAGATCCTTCACCGGCTCCATGTCGTCAAGCACCCGGCCGATTGCTTCTGGCATGGTGGCAAGTTCCCGCAAGATCGCGCCGATCTCGTCGCAGTCCTTCGCATTACGCACCTGCGCCAGGTAAAGCCCGAGGAGATAGCAGGCGACCAGTTGGGTCAGGAATCCTTTGGTTGACGCCACGCCAATTTCTGGCCCGGCGTGGGTATAGATCACCGCATCGGACTCTCGCGGAATGGTGGAGCCGTTGGTATTGCAGATTGCGAGCACCCGAGCCTGCTGTTCCCGGGCATGCCTGATGGCCATCAACGTGTCGGCAGTTTCACCGGACTGGCTGATCGCCACCACCAAGGTGGTGGGTCCGAGAATCGGACCGCGGTAGCGGAACTCGCTGGACAGCTCGACTTCGCAGGGGATTCGCGTCCAGTGCTCGATCGCGTACTTAGCAACCAGGCCGGCGTAGAAGGCGGTGCCGCAGGCGACAATGATGATCTTGTCCATTTGCCGCAGCTCCTCTAACGGAATGCGGATCTCGTCCAAGGTGAGCTTGGAGTCGGCACCGTGCCGGCCCAGCAGCGTATCGGCGACTGCCCTCGGCTGCTCGTAGATCTCCTT
>JBKPEY010000159.1:0-5901 GCA_046744405.1 Actinomycetota bacterium | reverse complement strand
ATGATGTTGTCGGTGACATCGAGCAGGCTGCAGACGAACAGCTGATAGCAGGCAAGACCTTCGGCCAGCCAGGCTTCGCGGTCGTGCGGATCGGGCAGGCGCTTGCAATAGAACCCGCCCTTGGCTCCGACTGGCACGATCACCGTGTTCTTGACCATCTGTGCTTTGACCAAACCGAGGATTTCGGTACGAAAATCCTCAGCACGGTCAGACCATCGCAGACCGCCGCGGGCGACGAGTCCGTAGCGCAGGTGTACGCCCTCCATCCGGGGTGAGTACACGAAGATCTCAAAGGCGGGCCGCGGCTCTGGGGTGTCCGGAATCTGCCGCGGCAGCAGTTTCAGTGCGATCGCCTGACGGTTCGCAACGTAGAAGTTGGTTCGAATCACCGCCTGGATCACAGCAAGAAAGGAGCGCAGGATTCGATCATGATCAAGACTGGCCACGTCATTGAGGGCCTTTTTGATCTTGTCGACAAGCTCGCTGCTCGCCGCCGTGCGGACCTTGATGTCGAGACCGGTGTGGGGATCGAAACGAGTCCGGAATAGCGAAATCAGTTGCCGCGTAACGTCGACGTTCTGGCTCAGGGCCTGAGCGAAATAGGACTGGCTATAGGTAACACCGACTTGGCGCAGATAGCGGCCGATCGACCGCAGCATGCTGACGTCGCGCCAGTCGAGCTCTGCTCCCATCACCAGCGCGTTGTATCCATCGGATTCACTGTCACCGACGTAGGAGGCGGAAAAAGCCTCCATGAAACGCTGCCGGGACTCCAGCGTCCAGCGAGTGCGGACGGCGTTTGCGCCACCTGGTACTTGTATTCCAAAGTCGTAGATGAACGCTCGTTGGTCTTTGCCCAGTGTCAGCTCGTACGGCCGCTCGTCGATGACATCCACACCCAGTACCGAGAGGTGGGGCAAAATCTTCGACAGTGAAAGGGATGCCTCGCGCCGGAAGATCTTCAGCCGTAACTCAGCCTCATCAACGGCCCGGTCCGGAACGTACATGGCCATCGACATGCCATGCTCACCCTGGAGCGCGACAAGGGCGCTGATGTCCTTAACCGCCTGCTTGGGTGTGTAGTCCTCCTTGTAGCCTTCGGGCAGCCCACGCACCAACGTTGCCAATCGGCCAGCGTCCTCCATGTCGACGATTAGGTCGGCAAACTCGTCATCCCAGGACCGAGTGGCAAGCGTCAGCTCCCGCTCTAGAGGATGCACGTCGACCTCCCCCATGACCTGCCCGACTGGCATCCGGATCACGAAGTGGAGCCTGGCCAGCACGGATTCGGTTACCCGGGCGGTGTAGTCGATGGAGGCACCGCCGAGTGCGCGCAGCAAGATGTCCTCCATTCGCCTGCGCACCGTGGTGGTGTAGCGGTCTCGCGGCAAATAGATCAAGCAGGAGAGATAGCGTCCATACGGATCGCGCCGCACGAACAGCCGAACTTGGCGACGCTCCTTGAGGTGGGCGACCTTTTCCACGGTCGCCGCAACTGAAGACAGCGGTGTCTGGAACAACTCGTCGCGAGGATAGGTCTCCAGCACGTCCATGATCGCCTTGCCGCCATGGCTGTGTTCGCTGTAACCGGAAAGTTCGATGACGGCAGCCGCCTTCTGCCGAAGCACCGGTACTCGCGCGACGCTCTCCGAGTACGCCGACGATGAGAACAATCCGAGAAACCGACGCTCACCGACAACGCGTTCTTTCGCATCGAAGATGCGAAAAGCGATGTAGTCCAGATAGGCCGGCCGGTGTACCCGGGACTTCTGGTTGTCCTTGGTAATGATCATCAACTCGGGCTCGACACCCGGCCGGGGCACCGCATGGAAGGTACCTGGAGGGTCTTGGTCGGGCCGCAATATGCCAAGGCCGGTCCCAGGACGGACCTTGAACTGGAATCCTTTGTCACCATTCAGCACCTCGTACTCGCGGTAGCCGAGGAAAGTGAAGTGGTTGGCATTGAGCCAGCTGAGCAGCTCGCAAGCCAGTCCGGCCTCGTTGCCGTGGCCATAAACCAAGGCCGGGTCCTTCAACATCTCAATAGTTTCTTCGGACCTCGTGATCATTTTCTGCCAGTCCTGGACCGCCTCCTCGACCAGTCGCAGCACTTCCAGCAGACCGTGTTCTAGATCAGATACGAGCGAATCCCGACCATCCGGATCCGCGGGCGGCAGGATCTCCAGGTGCATCCAGGACTCAGGGATGACTGTTGGATCGTCCTCAGCCTCGCTGGTTCGTACGATCCCCCGCAGATTCCCCTCGAGGTCGCGCCGCACCAAGAACTGTGGATGGAACACCTCGCGCATGCTCCAGCCTTGGCGCAACACCTCCATAGTGACCGAGTCGACGAGAAAGGGTCGATCGTCGGTGACAATCTGCACCACGGTCGCGCCGCCGGCGGTCCAACCGTCATCGGCCTGATTGGGCGTCCGAATGTTGATCACAGCGCGAGCTGCCGGCCGGTGCAAGGCGGCCCGATAGTGGCTCTCGACCAGGCCGAGCAGGTTTGTGACAGTGCGTTCGTCGACGTCTACCGGATCGACATGTCGGAAGTAGTGGCGGAGGAAGACCCGCACCGCGTCTGGATCATGTCCGAACTCCGCGGCAATGCTCGCTCCCCGGGCGGCTACCTGAGCGATCTTCTCGGTCTTTTCTTGCTCGAGCTCCACCTCGAAAGTTGTCACGTCCTACCATCCGATCAACGCCGTCGCACCCCCATGTGCCCTGAGCCTGTCAAAGGCACTCACGTAAACGTGTTGTGCGGCTACCTTCGACATTAGCCTCAGTTTTGGGATCGCTCGCGAAATGCTGACGCTCGCGATCAGAGGAAGTTTGCTAACCCCAGCCGCACAGGAGGAACGCGAAGCGCCATGGACATTTCCAACCACCTAGACTTTGCCGCCGCGCCGGCTGAGGTTTACGCCATGATGACCGACCAGCGGTATCTCGAAGAGGTCTGTGTTGCCAGCGACTCGATTAGCTTCAACGTCTCAGCCGCGGGCTCCACAACTCAGACGTCACGAACCTTGCCAGCACCAGAGTCGGCGGCGCGGTTCACCGGGCCACAGCTCACCGTGAACGATGAAGTCGTTTGGGGCAACCTGTCACCTGATGGATCGCGGAGCGGCACGGTGACGATGACGGTTCTTGGTCAACCGGTGAATTTCAAGGGTGAGATACGGCTTTCACCCGGAGGTCGCGGCAGCGTGGTCGACGTGCGGGGTGACTTGAAGGTCGCCGTTCCGTTACTCGGACGCAAACTCGAGGAAGCGGCGGCCCCTGCCGTCATGGCGGCATATCGAACACAGCAAGAGGTCGGCGATCGATGGCTCGCGCGCAACGCATCGCCACGCGAGAGCGAAGAAGCCTGAGCCCGCGGCCCCTCTCCCAGATCCGAAGCGGAGTGGGCGCGCGTCACCCAGGCTGAGCGAAAGCAGAACTTGACGCCGATGTTCGCCCACTACGAATGCAGCGAAGGCCGGCTGCTTGGGCGTGGGCCAAAGGCTAAGAACGCTTGAATCTGAACGTCCCGCCAAAAAACAAACCCTCGATGCGGGACTCGACCATAAACCTCTGGAACAGGCCCAAGCAGCCGACCTTCGCCTAACATCCGAGCCTCGCCGGGGACCGGCTCAGGCAGCCGACTAAATCGCTATGCCTCGATAGTGCGCTGTCCGTTGGCTGCTTCGATCGCGATCTTGCGCGGCTTTGCCTTCTCGGCAACCGGAACGTCCAGAGCAAGTACGCCATCGTGGTAGCCGGCCGAGATCTTGTCTAGATCCACATTGTCACCCAAGATCAGTTGTCGGCTGAATACCCCGCTCGGCCGCTCATTGGCGATCAGTTCGACGTTGCCGTTACGAGCTGGCCGTTCGGCGCGCACAGTGAGCACGTTTCGCTCCACGTCTAGATCAATGGAGTCCGCATTGACGCCCGGTAGGTCGAACTCAATGTGGAAAGTGTCGCCGTCGCGCCAGGCATCCATCGGCATGAAAGCAGGACGAGCTGCTGTGCCAAAGACCTGCTGGGTGAGTCGGTCCAGATCGCGGAAGGGATCGGTGCGCATCAACATTGTCGATTTCACCTCCATAGTCGTCACGTATGTCGATGCCATCGGTGGATTGACCATCACGTATCTATGATGGCGGATATAGATTAGCTCTAGCGTTGGTACGATGCAAGCCAGAGCGTCAACATTTTTGAGGAGTTGGCGATGGCCGATCCGTACGACTCAAGCGCAGGCGTGTTCGCTATCTCGGTCGCCGCCGGGATGGTGGGTACTGGGGTGCAGAACCTGCGCGCGTACGAGAAGGCCGGATTAGTTGATCCGGCACGTACCCCAGGCGGCACCCGGCTCTACAGCCTCGACGACATCGAACGGCTGCGACAAATTGCGGCCCTGCTAGAGGAAGGCCTCAACCTCGCCGGGATCGCGATGGTCTTGCGACTCGAGGCTGACAATGCCCGGTTACGACGCCAGATCTTCGAACGTGATCACCGACGGCGGCGCTGAAGATCACTCGCCCATATGGGGATAGCGGTAGTCGGTGGGCGGCACGAATGTTTCCTTGATCGAGCGCGGGCTGGTCCAGCGGATCAAGTTCCACATTGAGCCGGCCTTGTCGTTCGTGCCCGAAGCCCGCGAACCACCGAACGGCTGCTGGCCGACGACTGCGCCAGTGGGCTTGTCATTGAAATAGAAGTTTCCAGCCGCAAACCGAAGCCGGCGGCTAGCAAGATCAAGTGCCGCACGATCATCGGCGATGACAGCCCCCGTGAGACCGTACGGAGCCGAGTGATCAACTTCATCAAGAGTGGGCTCGAAGTCGGCGTCGTCGAAGACATAGATGCCGAGTATCGGCCCGAAGTACTCGGTAACGAAGATGTCGTTTCGCGGATTGTCGGAGATGATCAAGGTTGGCCGCACATACCAGCCCTCTCGGTCATCGGTCATCCCGCCGGCGATGATCTTGGCATCCGCAGAGTTCCGGGCCCGTTCGATCGCCTCGGCGTGCTTGGTGAAAGCGCGTTGATCAATGACCGAAGATGTGAAGTTTGAGAAATCGCGTACGTCACCCACTTGCAACTCTTCAGTGGCATCGATCAGCTCGTCCGCCATTTGATCCCAGATGCTGCGAGCGACGTACGCGCGTGACGCAGCCGAGCACTTCTGCCCGGAGTACTCGAACGCGCCTCGGATCAGCGCCGTCCGGAGCACATCGGGGTTCGCGCTGGAGTGAGCGATGATGAAGTCCTTGCCGCCGGTCTCCCCCACCACTCGGGGATAGGTCCGATAGCCGCCGATGTTGGAGCCGACTGTCTGCCATAGATGCTGGAAAGTCTTCGTGGAACCGGTGAAATGGATCCCGGAGAGATCGGGATGTTGCAACGCCACATCGGAGACCTCAAGACCATCCCCCGGCAGCATGTTGATAACGCCCGGTGGCAGCCCAGCCGCCTCTAACAGCCGCATGGTGAAGTGTGCGGCATATTGCTGGGTCGGACTCGGCTTCCAGATGACCACATTTCCCATCAATGCCGGGGCCGTCGGCAGGTTGCCGGCAATCGAGGTGAAGTTGAACGGAGTAATGGCATACACAAAGCCCTCGAGTGGGCGATAGTCGGCCCTGTTCCACACGCCGGCCGATGAGATGGGCTGATCTTCGAAGATCCGCCGAGCGAATGCGACATTGAACCGCCAAAAGTCGATCAGCTCACAAGCGGCGTCGATTTCGGCCTGAAACACGGTCTTTCCCTGGCCAAGCATGGTGGCGGCGTTCAACGTGTCACGCCAGGATCCAGCCAGCAGGTCAGCCGCACGCAGGAACACCCCTGCACGCTGCTCGAAGCCGAGCTCGGCCCATCCAGGCGCGGCCGCCAGCGCCGCCTCAATGGCTT
>JBKPEY010000256.1:0-2622 GCA_046744405.1 Actinomycetota bacterium | reverse complement strand
ACTACTGGCAGGCCAACGGTGGCGTGACCTACCAGGACCCAGACGGGCGAGAGGTAGTGTTCGCGTCCTGGACCTACCGTCCGCCCTCGTAATTCCGCGCTGCGCGGCGCTCAGTTCAACGACCTCGACGTAATGAGCATGCCTCATCGAGGTCTCATTTAGGGATAGGCCGTGGTTCGCAATTAAGGGTTCCCTATTCGGTTTCACGGCAAAATCCAACAGCGACTGCCCGCGTGCCCAATTCGTGCCCAAAGCCCCGCGCAACTGCGGTCACTCATGGCTAGTCATGGTCAGCCTTTTTCTTTGCATGTAAGAAAATCGCCTAGCCAGAGCGGCTCGGTTCTCATCTTCCAAGCTGGTCATGCGAGTTCGATTCTCGTCACCCGCTCCGCAGCATCGGCCCTAGTCAACTCACTTTCAACGGTGCCCAAATTATTATTCGAACACCCACATGACGAGAATAACCAAGCTGGTCATCTGTATTTCAGCTTTGCAATGGACGACGCCCAACACATCTGAGAAGAACCGCAAGTTGAACCGTCGTGTTGAGCTCACATATCGGCCGACCAGAGAGCAGCGCAATGGTGTTTCCTAGTGTCGGCCCGCAACCGCTAGCCTGCTGCTGCTTGGCGTAGGTCCCACTGCTAGAGCTCAAGGCCATACCAATGGTGCAACAGCGCGTAAAGCCCTGAGCTTCGGTGGCAGCTCGATGGAGATGCCGAGTGCTGCCGGCTGGCCGGTTAGCGCGCGAATCCGCAACGCTAGCGAGGCTCGTTCGGCCCCAAGGTTCACCCTAAAGGGTGAGTTTGTCCCAGGAGGCGACGGATATTCCCCAACTATGAGCAGCGTCACACTGATCGTCGTGATTGTGATCGCCATTGTGGTGATCGCTGCGATCGTAGTGGTCGGTTATCAGATGGCTCGGCGCAGGCAGACCGAACGCCTGCAGGAGCAGTACGGACCTGAGTACGACCGCGCCATTGATCAGGCGGAGAGCCAACGGGAAGCGGAGTCGGAGCTGCGTGATCGCTCCAAGCGGTACGAACAGCTGGAGCTGCGGACACTCGATAGCGCTGAACGCGGGAACTTCGAACGGCGCTGGTCAGAGGTTCAGGGCCAGTTCGTCGACGACCCCAGCAATGCAGTGCGCAACGCTGATCGGCTGGTGGTGGACGTGATGTCCGCCCGTGGTTACCCAGTCGACGACTTCGATCAACGGGCCGACGACCTGTCGGTACGTCACGCCCGCGTCACACAGGGCTATCGAGAAGCTCGGCGCATCGCACAGGCAAACGAAGCGGGAAGGGTCGACACGGAGTATCTCCGCCAAGCGGTGACGTCTTACCGGTCGCTAATACAGGCGTTGTTGGCGGGTGACGGTGAAGCCGGTCGGCAGGAGGATGCACGCGGCGAGATCAGCCAGACCGAGCGGGACAGCCAACAAACAACCGAACGGGAGACGAGAGCATGAGCAGCACTGAGGCGACAACTGATGAAGGCCGCACGACGCGTGCAGGCGGAACTGGAGAGGCCGTCACTAGCGCACCCGGTACTGGCGAGACTGAAGAGCTTGGCGGCCGCAGCAGGGAGGTCACCGACACCGAGGGAAGGGACACTCGCACGTCCGATGTCAGCGACACCGGACAGTCCGGCAGCAGCGCGGCCGAGAGGCTGGGTGGGCCGACTGAGCGTGAGCGGAGGCAGGCCAGGCCCAGTAGGGCCGAGGCCGGCGCTGATGATCAAGTTGCTGCCGCCGGTCGGGAGCGCGCCACCTTGATTGCACCGGAGCGCGCAGAGGGGTACAACAGCCGCTGGAATGAGCTTAAGAGTGAGTTCGTGGATGAGCCGCGCAGGGCCGTTCGAGGAGCGAATGAGCTGGTCGGACAGGTGCTCGACGAGTTGGAGGAGCTGTTCCGCCGACAGCGCTCTGAACTCGAACAAGGCCTAGACAGCGAACAGACCAGCACCGAAGATCTGCGGCTGGCACTAGGACGCTATCGCTCCTTCTTCGACCGCCTGCTCTCCTTCTAATCCCCGCGAGCCGCCCCGGAAGCGGGGCGAATATATCTTGATGCCGGCTCCGACAGCACTGCGCAGATCGGCTCCACGCCTCACTTGAGTCGGCGGTGGAGCTCCGCCTGGGCGAAACCGCCGACGGAGTCTCGAGGATCTCACTCGCCCACTCCAGGAGGCACAGTGGACGCCATGGACATGTCCGACCTGCTGACTCTAGTGCTCATGTTGCTCGGCGTCCTCGCGCTGCTCGGGGTGGCCGTCATCGGGTTCGTCATGTGGCGCTACCGCATCCCGCCGCGCGGGCTGATCGCGATGATCGGGGCTCTGGCCTACCTGGCGAGCCCAGTCGACGTATTGCCTGAGGTGATGCTTGGACCCATCGGCCTCCTCGACGATGCCGGCGCAGTCACCGCCGCTGCGGTCTTCGTGTACAAGCTCGTGACGGTCAAGAGGCGACTCCAGGATGCGGGCGTGAAGGGGCGGCGGAGGCCAGATCTGCTGGAGTGACCGCGATGTTCCGTATTCCGCTCGGCGCACTTCGGAGGGTCTGACTTCACCACCTGGCAGCTAGCCGATAGCAGCGATGTGGAGATCCTCAACTGGCTG